>JBJHCD010000063.1:8399-12618 GCA_050485845.1 Pirellulaceae bacterium
CGATGGTGGTGGGCATAATCGTTTCAGTCCTTCGTAAGGATGGACGCCTGCGGTCGGAATGGCCTCGGCATGATTTGACTTGGGCCCCATTTTGGATATCGTAACCGATGGAAGGAATGCGAGAAACTCGAAGAAATCCGTAACGTCACTCAGGGTGACGTCTCCGAGCTTCGATTCGAGCTTCGATTCGAATGGAGACACCAGAGAGTGACTGACGTACCAGAGAGAATAGAGGAATAGAGGAATCGAAAATATGTTGACGGCCAATGCGGTTCTGGATCACTACTACCTCGAAGTTCGCTGCATGCTGCTGGAGATTGCCGCGACCCTGGATCGGCTTGACCGAGCGGTCGAGCAGGAGGGGGATGACTCGGCGAAGCAGGACCCACGTCTCGTCCAACTCCAGGCCGCATTGGACATGCTGGCCGATCGGAAAAACACGACGAACCGATCCGAGCAGCTCCTACTGCACTTCTCGGATCTCGACTGAGAAATTTTCGTCTTTCGTCGCTCGATTGCCCCCAGGCCAAGCTATCGGTCCGCGGCGGGTTCGGCTCGCTAGGGCCTAGAATTCCCCCCCCAAACAGACATTTCCTGAGAGGAGACGGGTCCCATGCAAATTATTCAACCTCATTATCACGCCATTGCTCGGACGGCCCAAGACTACGAGCGGATGGCCATGTCGGGCGTGGTGGCGGTCTGCGAACCTGCCTTTTGGGCGGGCTTTGATCGTCTCTACCCGGAAACATTCATCGATTACTTCCGGCAGATCAGCGAGTTCGAACCGACTCGAGCCGCCCAGTACGGGATTCGCCACTACTGCTGGGTTGCCGTCAATCCGAAGGAAGCGGAGAACCCGGGGCTGACTCGAGATGTCCTGAAGCAGATGCCCGAGTTCTTTTCCAAGCCGACGGTGATCGGCATCGGTGAAATCGGATTTCACAAGACCACGAAGAATGAAGAAGAAGCGTTCCAGGCCCACGTGCAGATGGCCATCGATCATGATCAGTTGATCTTGATTCACACCCCGCACCTGCAGGACAAGGTACGGGGGACCAAGCGGACGCTGGAAGTCCTGGCGGGGATGAATGTCAATCCGGAGCGGGTCTGGATCGATCATGTCGAGGAGCACACGATCCGGGCGCCGCTGGACGCCGGATACTGGGTCGGCTTCACGCTCTATCCGATCACGAAATGCTCGCCCAAACGGGCCGTCGACATGTTGGAAATGTACGGTTCCGAGCGGATTTTGGTCAACTCGTCGGCCGATTGGGGGCCGAGTGATCCGTTCACGCTGCAGGAGTGCGTCGTGGAATTCCGGCGCCGTGGCCACTCTCTTCAGGAGGCGGTGGAAATCTTCCACAACAATCCGGCTCGATTCCTGGGCCAGTGCCCGAAATGGGATATCAAGCCGATCCGAGTCGAAAACGTGGAATCGCCCGAACCGGTCGGCGCATAGCTGGGGTGGGGTTGCGAGTACTACTGCAATTGCAGCTAGGTAGATCGGGCATCATGCCTGAGCTACGTGGCGGTTCGAACTTCTCCCAATTTCAGTCGGAGCCACTCCATTTCCGCGGCGATTCCGTCGGCAAGGTGATGATGCTGAAGGGGAGGTGGCAGGACGTTCCAGGCATAGGTTTCCGCTTCCAGGTGCTTTACTTCCGGATATTCCCCCAGCGCATCGAGACATTCCAAAATGTCGGGACGCGATGTCCTCAAATGCCCGAAACTTTCCAAGTAAATCGGTACGTGGAAATGGATTCGCCATTCCTGATCCGCCAATTCCCCTGCCAGGCCTCCCGAGCGGGAATCGCTCGACTGCCGAGTTGCTGTCATGACAGGTAGCAGGTCTTCATGGAACGTCGGAATCTTGCCGTCCCGCTGGATCATGGTCTGGTGCAAGTACCGATGCTCCGTGAAGGCGCTCAGTTCCTCGAAGGCGTCGAGCCGCTCTTCCTCGGACATCTCATGGAACGGCACGATGACGGCCGAGGAGACTTGGACCTTTCCGATCTTCATTCCTGCGGCCGAGTAATTGCGGAGGGCCTCCCGCTGCCCCTCGAACATGACTGCCGCGTGACAGACATCGTGACAGACTCGCAAGTACCTCCCGCTTCCTTGCGGATTCCTCGACATCAAATACCGCTGGAAAAAATCGGCCAAATCCTGACTGCGCTGCAGCATGCATCCAGGTTCCGGTTCCAGGCAGAGATAAATCAGCCGGCCTGTCCGCTCCTCCAGTCCGGAGAGGAAGTCCACCACGCGGTGCAGTTCCGCCGCCCCCTGCCGCAATTGCTCGTCGCTCCACCGAGGACTTCCCCAGCCGAGTGGCACCGTGGAAATGCTCCCTTCACGACCGTCGGGAAGGAGGGCATCCAGGATCCGAATCAGCTTGATGGTATAGTCGGTTCGAGCTGAATCGCGCCAGGTGGGGAGGTAGACGTTATGCTTGACCACCTCTTGGTGAAAATCGCCATGGGGAAAACCGTTCAGCGTGTAGGGAAACAGATTCGCTTCCTCGAGAAACCGAGCGAACTCGGCAACTCGGTTCTCCTCCAGTATCTGCGTCGCCGTAGAATTGGCCAACCAGAGTCCGACGCCGAGCGGTTGTTGGGGATGGATCTGTTGCTGAACGGCCACGGCATGCTCCAGCAACTGGGCCCGCGTCTGCTCGAGCGTGTTGCCCGCGTGGACGTTGGTGCAATAACCGATCTGCCAAGGTTGCTCGTTCATCCCCGAAGGTTCCCCCGTTCCTCATATTGGAAGGTTTTTGGCGGTTAGTTGTTAGCGATTAGATGTTGGGTTTTGGAGGCTAGCGGTTCGATGTGCTTTAGTCAGGGATGGGGCGATGGTGGGGTCACCGGATTCTCGACTTCAGTGTAACTCGTCTCATCGGGCTCGCGATCGTCCTGATTCCCCAGATTCTCCAGCGGTTCGGCCCCTACGTTGGGCTGCGGTGCGTCAACGGCTCCGCCCTCTTGTTCCCCCTTGTCTCCGAGCAAGGGAGTGGGAGAGGAAGTGGGAGGCGACGCGTGGAGGCCGGCCTTGAGGGGCGAGACGTTGCAGGTGGCCGGACCGGAGTGAGCGGAACTTCGGACTTCCAGCAACGGTGAAGGGCGGCTCAGACGCACCAGGGTACAGGCCAGGAGCAGCATGCCGACCTGTCCCATCCAGCCGGCCCGTGGGCCGACGAACCACAACCCCGAGACAATCGGGGCCCAAGCGAGCAGGTGGATCCAAGTGACAATGAATAACACCAGGAGCCAGGAACTCTCCCAGCGACGGGCCAAGGGAGTCCGCGCCACGATCAGGAGGCCGACCGCCAGCAGCAAGCTGATGGAGGAGACAACTTGCCAGCCAAGTGCCATCCCGACCAGTGCCAGGCCGGATTCCGATTCGCGGAGAAATTCACGCCGAGGTCCCAAGTCGTGCCGGGGTAAAGTCCAGTGAGTTCCGCATGCGGCGAGGAACCAACCCGCGCAACTTCCGACTATTCCTCCAAGAACGGCTGTCGCCAGCCCGTCCATTGCCGAAGGAGTCGGATGCCCCAGGCCGCTCAAGCCCGTGTACAGAACGGGGTACAGGTCGGGAAAAAGAGGGCTGAGAAGCAACAGCACGAGGAAACTGGTCAAGCGGTAGGCCGGGGGAATTCGCATCCGGTCCCACTGGATCAATCCCCAGCTCAGAAGAATCGTCAACAGTCCGACATGCAGTGAGGCGATTCGGATCAGTTCAGTCCGCGGCACGATAAACGCCCCCACGATCCCTACAAGCGACGAGCGGGGAGCGAGGGGGAGATTCCAGCCGGCGGCGGCGATTTCCACCGCGGCAATCGTGAGAAAAACGAAGCCGACCACGGCCTCGACCAGCGGGTAGCGAGCGGAAATGGGAAGGCGACAGTCATGACACCGTCCCTCGAGCATGATCCAGCCGAGGACCGGTATGTTGTGCCGGGCCCGAATCGGATGCCCGCAGCGGGGGCATTTGGAAGTCCCCAAGAGCGTTCGGCCTCGGGGTGATCGGTAGATCACCACATTGAGGAAGCTGCCGACGCAGGTCCCGAGCGTCACAATCCACAGAACGACAAAGACCGTCAATAATCGCAACGGAATCGTTTCGCTCAGCGTAATTCCGTCCCGATCAACGTCTTCCTGGGGAATGATCAAATTCCAAGAGTGTGCAATGAGCGGACTGGTGAGATAGAGAATCAGCAAGGCCG
>JBJHCD010000064.1:0-5306 GCA_050485845.1 Pirellulaceae bacterium
GTCCACATCCGACAGGCTCGCCGACCATTGGTGCCCATACTGCTCTTGGAACTCACCGACTTGCCGGTCGTCCACCCATAAAGTGACGCTGTCGATGTGTGAAGTTGACATTCCATAAACACTCAGCTCAACCGATTCCGGAATCGACCGCAGCAGCCGAGAAGGTCCTGGTTCGTCATCAGCTTCACCCTGATGAGGGAAAAACAGCGAGAGTGTCGGTCGTGGAAGCGGACCCATCGGTTCCGTTCGGACCAGTCGTCCCGCTTCCCAAAGCTGGGCAATCAGTCCTTCGTGGCGATACTGGTCGCGGTACTGGTCCGCTCGAGCGAAGGAAGTCGGTGAGCGGCTGTTTCCCGTATTGATGTGCCATCCGAGGTACCGTTCAAATTCGACATGGCTGGAATCGAATGGTCCCAGCGGCGTGTAGGCAATCCAGCCCCAGCGTCCAGCGTCGCCGATTGCCGGACCCTCGGCGGGACTTCGGGCCACAAACAGACTGAACAGCGGTTTTCGTTCGTCCGTCCCTTGAACGATGGGGAGGGGAACATCGGTCGTCTCGTTACCTCGAACTCGCCGTACCATCATCGACTCGCCGGGCGATCTTCGCCAAGCGGCTTCATGGGCATCCCCCAGCTGACTCCAGGGAATGAACTTGTCGTCCACCACTTGGCCCGTCAGCCGATCTCCCGCTCGAAGCTCTCGCAGTTGCGGGTTCCCTTGGAGAACATGCAATCCACCCTCTCGCTGCTCCAGTTCAATTCCCGGAGCGCCACGTTTACCCAGTGTGTCTCGCAGGTCCGTCAAACTCCAGACGCAAGCAATCCCATCATCTCCGGCCGAGGCGAGGAACCGAGAGTCTCCGGAAAACCGGAGGGAATGGATCGGGAGCGTGTGGGCCGTGCAGTAGCGAAGCAGTCGGCCGCTTTCGGCGTCATGGATCGTCAGTTGCACTTCATCGTTTCCTCGAGTGGCGACGGCCAAGAGGGGTGGATCATGTGCGGGATTCAGAGCCTGGGCCGTGACTTCTCGTTCGGGCTCCATCTGAATTCTCCGCCAAGTCGATCCGCCACGATTCAACACGATCGTCGCTTGCGACACGCTGCCCGCTCCACCATCATCTCGAGCCACCGGTTCGGAGGTCACTTGAACCCGCCAGTTCCCAGCCTCTGGAACATCGGACCGCCAACTATTTTCGTCGGGCCACGCCTCCAATCGACGCCGCTGGATATCGAACAGGAGCGGACGGCGGTGAGAGGTGGCCAGCGTGGGACGAGGCTGCAGTTTCAAACCGATTCCATCATTCCCCCTTTTCACGAATTCGACCATCGCCAGCGGAAGGCCATGGCCGTGCAATTGCTGGACAACTCCGCCACCCTGTAGCAAGGAGGCCACATCGTACAGTTGCAGCGTCTGATCCTCGTTCCCGCCGACCGCGATGGTCCCCTGGGTCGAGACCGCCAACGTCGGTTGGAAACGTCCCTCTCCCGACCATAAATCCATGCGGGCCGCCGTCTGACCGAATCGACTTCCGTCCAAGCGAACGAGCCGCAGTTCATAGACCTTCTCTTCCAAGGAACTCTGGCCACCCCGCTCGACAAGCCGTCCGCGGAGAAGGACGACGGCCGCCATTTCCGGTTCCCCGGCGGCCGATTCCGAAACCACGGCCACCATCCGCGGGGCCCACACGGTCCGCTCTCGAGTCGAGAAGGCGTTGCTCCAGTTGCCGCTTAGTTGCAGCCGACCATCTCGTCCCGCGGCGAACTTTCCGAGCCTGCCGTCGATTCCCC
The DNA here is from genome assembly GCA_050485845.1 of Pirellulaceae bacterium. Taxonomy (GTDB): domain Bacteria; phylum Planctomycetota; class Planctomycetia; order Pirellulales; family Pirellulaceae; genus JBJHCD01. The sequence goes on from JBJHCD010000064.1 coordinate 1,788, forward strand.
GAGTCTGACCGGCCAGTAGGAGTCCCTGCCGGATGGGTGCCATGACATTGTCATTCGCTCCCTCAGTCGGTGTCTCTCGGAGTCGATTCGCCGCCAGATCCCAAAGTCGCAGCTTCCGGTCACCCCAGGCCAGCGCAACCTGGAAGTCCTTTGCTCCACTTCCCGTCCGCCAGGCGCTCATGACCGGCCGGACTTGAGGCAGGGGAAGGATGACGCCCGCGATTCGCTGATCTTCCGGAGTCGCTGCCAGTACGTCCCACATGCGGACCACTCCCGTTTCCTCGTTTTCATGGCCGGGGCGGTAGTCGCGCTCGCGGGCTGCCGAGGCGAGAAACGGACGGTCCTGGGAGCTGGAGGCGAACGCCAGTGCCAGCACCTCGCCATGGTGACCGGTCAGTGTCCGCACCTCGCGAGTCCGCGTGTCGAACACATGAATGACTCCCTGGTCTCGCTTCATTTCCCGAGTCATCGCGCCGGCGGGAATGACCCGACCCAAGTCCCGAAAACCGGAACCCCCGGCGACCACTCCCCGCCCTCCGACTGCCAGCCAGCGGCCATCCGGCGAGACGGAGAGGGCATTGATGGCCCCATTCAACCCTGGCCCCAGTGGAACTCGGAACGTGGCGACCGGGTCGAGCTGAAATTTGGCGTGCCCATGAGGGCGTCGCCAGACCTGCACCGTCTTGTCCCAACCCGCCGCGTACAGCGTCAAGCCGTCGGGACTGAAGGCCAACGACGTCACGTAGCTGCCCGGTCCCCCCGATTCGATCTGCGGTATCGGCTGCTCCGCCCGAACCGAATTGGCCAGGATGCTCAGAAACATTCCCCCCCACAGAATGGAACTTAGTGAGAAAGGGAGACGATAAGCGGGGAATCGTGGTAGAGTATTCATGGAGATGGTTATCGTGGACAGGTGTCAAGAGTTGTTCGGCGGCGAGAAAAAATGAAAACCGCTGAAAAGGCCCGTGCCGAACCGTCGCCCCACCACTTCAATGTAGATGCTCGGGACCCGGCTGTCCAAGTGAAAGCTCGGAAAGCGGAATACGGGAAAAACCAAGGAATGGAACGAGTTAGCCGGCAAAGAGCGAGAAGGAGATCGAGGAAATAGAGCGAGCGAATCGAGCGAGGAAAGTCAAAATGCGGGGAGCCAGTCGCCCCCGCGAAGGCCTTGTTGAGGTTACTCGGGTGACTTAGGCTTTGGGCCTTTGAGAGTGCGTCACTTGAACTACATGACTCGTTTGCAGTCCGGAGCTGACCCGCGTGTCATTTACCCCCCACTCAGATATGTCAGCGGCCGAGAATCAGCGTCTGCGCGACATGGCCGAGCGTTTCTCGTATGAGTGGAAGCATGTCCCGTTCGAACATGCTCGCCGCCTGCTCCTGCAGTACCTGCCCGACCCCTCCGACAGCCTCCGCCCGGATGCCGTGACTCGCCTGATTCTGATCGACTTTCGCCGACGGTGGCAAGCCGGAGAACGCCTCCGCCTGGAAGATTATCTCGAGCTGTTTCCGGAATTGGGAGGGCCGGCCGAACTGCCGGTCAGCACGATCTGGGAAGAACTCCGCTTGCGCCGCTCCCTCCAGGACTCGGTCAGCCTCGAGGAGTACCGCCGCCGATTCCCGCGACAGTTCGCCAACTTGGAGAAGCTCGTCCAATCCGAAGCCGGGCCGGGCGATTCTTCCCAGCCCCAGACCTCGATCAAAGAGGGGGGAAGTTCTCCGGAACATCGCCGGCAACAGCCCGCCGTGGGCGAAACACCCGCGGCCCAGACCTTCGAAGGCACGATGCACATGGGAGGGGCCGCTCGAGAGACCCCGTCCGAAAGCGTCGTGCCCCACTCGCCCGCTTCTTTTGAATCCGCGGCGTCTGGACCTTCATCGCCGCGAACTTCATCGCCGGGGCCATCATCGCCGGGGTCCGCATCACTGGGGCCCGCGGCCTCGGACGCCTCTTCGTCCGGGCCTGTCGATCCGGGAGCGAGGACCATGGTGGGCCAGGTGAAAGCACCCACTCGAGTCATCGCGGGTGGCGGGGGCTTCAATTTGCTGGAGTGCATCGGGCGAGGAAGTTATGGCGAGGTCTGGAAAGCCGAGGCGCCGGGTGGGGTGCTCGTGGCTCTGAAAATCGTCAAATGGCCCATCGGGCATCAGCTCAACCAAATGGAACTTCGTTCCCTGGAATTGCTGAAGCGACTTCGGCATCCCTTTCTCGTCCAGCTACAGGCTTATTGGCAGGAGGACGAGAGGCTTTTCATGGCCATGGAACTGGCCGACATGAGTCTTGAGGCCATGGATGAGAAGTATCGCCGCGAGGGGGAAGAGGGAATTCCGATTGATGAATTGCTGGTCTATTTCCGCGAGTCGGCCGAGGCGCTCGATTATCTGCATGGCGAGAATGTCATCCACCGGGATGTGAAGCCCGCCAACATCATGCTCGTCCGAGGCCATGCCAAGATCGGAGACTTCGGGACCGCTCGGCTCCGCCCCTCCGGCACCGATGACCCGCGAGCGACGATGTTGGGGACGCCCTTCTACATGGCCCCGGAAATCTGGAAGCAGCAAGTGACGCCGCAGAGCGACCAATACAGCCTCGCGGCGGCCTACGTGGAATTGCGCCTGCACCGCCCCCTCTTTAACGCCCAGAATCCGATGGAAGCGGCCTTCATGCATAGCCAGGAGGCCCCGAATCTCGAGCCCCTCTCGGTGGCCGAGAAGAAGGTGCTGCTCCAGGCCCTCGCCAAGGATCCCGCTCAACGGTTCGAGACGTGTGCTCAGTTCATTCAGGCCCTGTCCGTCGCCGTTCATCCCCCGCCGCCTCAGCCGAAGGTAAGTCAAAGGGGGGGGTGGGCCTGGTTGGCCTTGTCCGCGGCCCCGCTCCTCCTGCTCGGCATCCTCATGACGTTGCAAATGACCGGTGTGCTGCCGCGTCACTTTCTGAGCAACCTCATCGGCCTTTCCCATTCATCCGAGAATGGTGGGAATGGGGAGCGAAACGGCGTTCCTCCCATCGAGATCCCGCCCGGTTTTGTCCCGGTCGAGGGAGCCGAGGAGCGGCTGGTCGAATTGGATGGCAAACGCTACTACTCCCAAATTCAACCGGAAGGTCACGATGTGAAGTTCGTGCTGGTCCCGACGACCCGCTCCAGCGCCCTGCGGACGTTCTACATTCAGGAAACGAAGGTTTCCAATTCCCAGTTCAGCCAGTTTGCTCGCCAACACCCCGAAAAAGTAACGGACCAACGATGGGAGTCCGGGGCGTTGACCGTGGATGGTAACCTCACGGCTGATGAGCACCCTGATCTGCCGGTGGTCTTTGTTTCGGTCGAAGTCGCTTCGGAATTCGCCGGCTGGCTGGGGGGCAGGCTCCCTTCCACGGCTCAGTGGGATAAAGCGGCGGGGCTGCATGACCATCCCGAGGAGGTCGAAGGGCCCGTCGACTCCCGTTGGACGCCCGGTGATTCGATGGGAATCGCGGTGGGGCGAGCGGCCGAGGGGCCCCTTCCAGTCGGCTCGGCGCCG
>JBJHCD010000064.1:5316-11532 GCA_050485845.1 Pirellulaceae bacterium
GTCAGCCAACCCTTCGGGTGCCGTGACATGGCGGGGAATGGGCTCGAATGGACTCGGGACCTGACGAGCGGCCGCCAAGTGCCACTCGCGGAATATGATGGTGAAATGGTGATCCTTCGCGGGCAATCGTACGAGGAGTCCCAACCCCTGCTCTACCAGGAACTCAGGGCCAACCCGAAGGATCTGGCCACGCCCTACGAGGTCGCCAACTATAATATCGGTTTTCGAGTGGTGATCGAGCTGTGATCGAGCTGTGATCGAGCTGTGATCGAGCTGTCTTTTGTGATCGAATCGTGATCGAGTCGTGATCGAGTCGTGATCGAGACCGACGACTTGTCGGCCATGTCGAGCGGAGCTTTGGTTTCAGGGAATTCTCTTGCCCAAGCATTTCTCAGCGTCAGGGCATTGCTGCGGAGTCCTTTTGTGGGAAGAATGAATGGGGAGGCCGGGCGAACGTTCGCCTTCGAGCTACTTCCCGTCGGCGAGGGACTGTTGACGTTTCACAGTTGACGTTTCACTTGACAGGGCCTTTACCTGGATAGCCCTTGAGGACCATTCATCCAATGTTCAATCGCCGCACTCTTTTTCTTGTACTTGTCCTGACGGCTGCAACCTGGAGCTTGGGTGAGTTCGACTCCCAGTCCATTGCCCGGGCACAGTTTCCACAGCCCGTGACAACCTTCCATGCTCCCCCTGCCCCGGTGGTCGTGGGGCAACCGGTTGTGACGTACACGCCGCGTCGAGCCGGCTTGTTGGGGTTGCGGACCGTCTATCGGCCGGAGGTCGGCATCTTGTTACCCCCCACGGCCGCGCCGGCCCCGGTGGCGACGACCACGTTTTTTGCTCCGGCTGTTCCGGTCATGTCCGCGCCGACGGTGGGTGTCCCGACGACGACTTTCATGTCTCCCGCCGTGCCGGTCACAACTTTTTCCGTGCCCGTCACTCCGGGAACCGTGCATCCTCAGTTTTCCGCCCCCGTCATGGTATCCCCTGCTCCGGTGACAACATTCTTTGCTCCCGCTGCCCCTTCGATTCCGACGCAGGGATTCTCCAACTTCGTTCCCGGATATTGACGCCGCGATGAAGCGGCTTAACTCCTTCGGAATGGGAGAACATCCTGATGTCAAAAAGTCCCCTTCAGCTCGCGATCCAGCGGGGGCTGCAGCCGACAGGAGATCTCTTCGAGGAATTGGATCAGCTGTCCGACTATCCCATCCGTTCCCGTGCTGACGCTCGAGCGGTCTGCCAGGCACTCGAATCATTCCCCTGGTTCCATTGTTCCAGCCGGCTTCCCTTCGTCTCGCCGATTGCGGCTCTGGTGGGATTGTTTCAGGAAGTGGACAGCTTTGAATGCCCCGCCTTCGAAGTCTTTTGCGAGGAGGGCGTTCCCCAGTTGGTTCGCGTCTATGACTTGATGCGACAGGATCCCGAGACTCCCGAACCGAGTGATTTGCTGTTCATATTGAAGGTCCTCTCCCTCTATGGATCCCCCGCCGCGACCGATCGGATCGTGCAGGCGGCGCGGGAATCTTTCCGCACGGAAGACTATCTGTGGCATGTGGTTCTCTCGGTATACGCGGAAGGACATCCCGAGAGAGAGCGACTGTTCGCGGAACTGCAAGACCCGCTCCCGGCCGGTTTCATGGCAATCGCGTTCCTCGACCTGGCGAATACCGTGGCATCGGAGGAGGGACTCGAGTCGCATCCCTTCGATTCCCCGGCGGGAAAGCGATTACTACAGACGTGGCTAAGCAGTAGCGACGCCTCCGAGTTCAGCTTTGCCCACAGTGCGACGTTGGCCCTGTCGTATATCGGGGGCCACGAACGGGACCAGTTGTTGGCCCTGGCAATGGATCATCCCGACTCGGCAGTGCAATTGGAGGCGGTTCGAGTTACGGCGCGTCTCGGGAGCCTCAGTGGACTGAAGATGTTGGGCCGTTCCTGCCTCGACCTCTCCCGTGCCGTGAAAGCTCGACAATACCTCGCGGAACTGGGCCGAGCTGACTTGATTCCCGAGCAGGCTTGGGATCCCGAGTTTCAAGCACTCGCTGAATTCGCCCATTGGCTGTCGCATCCCAATGAGCTGGGTTGTCCGCCCGATGAAATGGAAGTGGTCGACCACCGCCGCCTTCGATGGCCGATTGATGGAGAAGAGAAGCCGTTCTGGATCATTCGTTACCGACTTCGCGATGACACGGAGTTGGGAGAGGACGACGTGGACTATGGAGTGGTCGGCAGCGTGACGACATGCCACTACAACTTCGATCTCCGTCAAAGGTCACCAGAAGATATCTACGCGATCCATTGCTACTGGGAAGCGGAATGTGCGGGATTGATCCAGGAATTGGAACCGGAAGTTCCCGACGAATATGCCGCCATGTGGCAGCAGTGGCCCGCTTGCCCCGTGGAGCATGGTGAGATTGTCCGCATTGTGGAACTGGCGCCTCAACTGAAGTACCCTCGACGCTTGATTGCCTTGGCCTATCTGGATCGAGATGGCGAGGCGGGCTGGGTAGTGTTGGATGGCCCACGAAGCCAATGGTATAGCCGGTCGGATCTGTGCGGCGAGGGCGAATCCGAAGAGTGCGGTGTGCTGCACATTCACGTTGGACGGCATCTGCTTGGATTGACGCCCGCCCCGAACTGGCGTCCCCCGCCGGTCGCGGAAGAATCGCGGCGTTCACCCGAGCAGGTTGTCCGGGCTTACGAGGCGCTGTTGCGGGAATGCCAACGCGCGGACTCCCCCCGCCGCCGAGAATTGCTCACCGAGGTGCAAAGTCCGTTGGGTGAGTTCTTTCCGGCCTACGTCGAGGCGAAGGCCCAGTTGACGGGCCATTCCGAATCAGATTGTCTGGTGCAAGCGTACCGTCTACTGCTGCGGTGGGCACTCGATGGTGACAAGCAATGGACACGTGTGGCGCTCGATAGCTTCAGCCCTCTCGGCGCTAATTTTCGCCTCTATGTGCATGCACTGGTCAGCCGAGGAGAAAAGTCGGCCCTCCGCGAAATGATCGACCTGCTCGCCCCGTTCTGGGACCATAACCTCGGTTACTGCCAGCTTGGTTCGGCCGCCTACTACGGCCAACTGTGGGATTTGGCCGAGCGATACTTTTCCTGTCTGCTCCGGTCGCGCGAGGAATGGTACAAGGGGGGAGAGATGAGTCTGCTGGCCGAAGTCTGGTTCCGGCAGGGCCGAGTTGCCGAGGCCCGACGACTTCTGGTCGATTGCCTGGTGGCCCTGGTACGAGACATGGAGACCGCGTCGAGGTCCGAGCGACAGTCGCTGGAGGAATGGTTTCAGGTCCATTTCGCCACGCTCGTTCGCCTGTTTCCCAAGGAAGCGGAAGGATTTTCCAGTCGCCATGGGATCCCGCTTCCTCCTCGGCGGCGCGCTTGAAGGGAGTGAAACCCGCTTGATCGAAAAAACACTGGTCGTGCACGACCACTTTCCCCTCCCTGCTCGGAGACTGGCGGGGCTCGTACAACAGGCAACTCGGCTCAATCGTCGTCAATCCGAACAACTCATTCGCCAGGGGAATGTCTTGGTCAATGGGCGCTGCGTGCGGCGAGTGGATCACCCTCTTCAGCTTGGCGATCGCTTGGAGGTTGGCTACGAACCGGATGACCTCCGTCCGCAGCAGGCCCATCCATCCCAACCAAGCAGCTATCAGGCGTTGACCATCGCCTTCGAGGACCAGCACTTGCTGGTCGTCAATAAGCCCCCGGACTTGCTCACCGTCCCCACCCCTCAACGCGAGAAGAACACGTTGCTCGGCCTGTTGCGGAAACGTTATGACGGGCCCGGTGGGGAAGAGCGGGTCTTCTGCGTCCATCGACTCGATCGCGGTGTTTCCGGGTTGCTGGTCTTCGGCAAGGACCTGGATATCGCTCGGAAACTTCGCCAGCAGTTCGCGGTACGTAAACCGGATCGCCGATATCTGACCCTGGTTCACGGGGAGCTTTCGGTGGAGTCTGGTACGATCCGAAGCTTCCTGGCCACCGACGACCACCTGAATCGCTACTCCTGTGCCGAGGAACATGGTGGTGAACTGGCCATCACGCACTATCGTCGCTTGGCCATGTATGAGCAACATGCAACGCTGGTCGAAGTCCACTTGGAAACCGGGCGTCGCAATCAAATCCGAGTTCACTTGGCCGAGGCGGGGTACCCGGTCATCGGCGACTCCCGCTATGGCCGTGACTTGCCCCCCCATCCGTTTTGGCCTTACAAGCGACTGGCCCTGCATGCCCAGTCACTCGGATTTGAGCATCCCGTGACAGGTCGTTCGCTCACCTTTCGGCAGCCACTTCCCCCGGAAATGCTCGATTTCCAGAGGCGTGCTCGCAAGGCCATTCGGCGGTCTCGATCCAGTTCTCCCTCGAATCGCCAGAGTTCACCCACGAATCGCCAGAGTTCTCCCCCAGATCGGGACCCCTCCAAGTCACGCAGACGGTCCGGCTCGGGCAAGGGAAGGCGTTGATTGATTCCCGGCAGCCATCGCGGTAGGATGAGGCGAGAAGGAAGCAGCTTTTCCGGCATTTGCGGTACAAGCTGGCGGTGATTCCGAGTGGCAACCGATCATTGAACGTGGCGACTGGAGCTGTTTCCCTCTCCCTGCTACCCCTCCAGGTCTACCCGCCCTCCCCGTACTTCCACCTGCCTGGGACCTACCTCCCACCTCCCCCCCGAACTACTTCCCATCTCGGTTCGATTCATCCATGCCTTTCTCTCAAACATCCCGTGTTTGGCGGTTGCCTGACGACAGGCCCATATCGTCTGCCGAGTTACTCGCGGCGGACTCATTCTCTCCCACCTCTTTCACTCCCGCTACTTCCTTGCCAGGGAGCGCGGCCACCAGGTCAGGGACCCGCCAGCGGAAGTTCTCGCGGCATCCCTTTTCCGGTGGTGGCATGGGCAGAAACGAGTCGGCGCCATCGACTTCCGGTTGGATCGTTCGCTTGTTATTGGCCAGTGTCATCGGGTGGGGGTGTGTCGGCGGCGCCTGTCCGGAATCATCGGGGGCGGCTGAAATGCTGGAGGCCGGCGAGGCGATCTACCGTCAACACTGCCTGTCGTGTCACGGCGAGCAGGGTGAAGGAAGCGAGGACTATTATCCGTATGCCTTGATGGGGGACCGGTCGATCGCTGAATTGACCGAGTTGATTGAGGAGACCATGCCGGAGGAGGATCCCGACGCTTGTGTCGGCGACGAGGCGGCATCGGTGGCGGCTTACATCCATCACGCTTTCTATTCTCCCCTGGCCCAAGCTCGAATTCGGCCGGCGCGAATCGAGTTGTCACGATTGACGGTCGGCCAATATCGCAACGTGATCGCCGACTTGGTCCGCCCCATCGGGGAACGAGAGTCACCGACCGTCGACTGGGAGGGCGAACGAGGGTTGTCGGCCGAGTACTTCAATGACCGCCGGTTGCGGAATGATAAGCGGGTGATCGAGCGAGTGGATCCCCAGGTGGACTTCGATTTCGAAACGGCCAGTCCGGATGCGGATCGAATCGAGTCGGAGATTTTCGCCATGCGTTGGCGTGGCACGATCGTGCCACCCGACACGGGCGTCTATGAGTTCGTGGTCAAAACGGAGAATGCGGCTCGATTGTGGATCAACGACGAGCAGCAGCCTGTGGTGGATGCCTGGGTCCGGTCGGGCGACGACCGTGAGTTTCGCGGTTCGATGTTCTTGCTGGGAGGTCGTCCTTATTCTCTGCGGCTCGAATATTTCAAAATGAAGGAGCCATCGGCCTCAATTTCGCTTTGCTGGCGGCCCCCACATGGCACGGAGGTTCCGATTCCGAGTCGTCACTTGTTTCCCGAGCGTGGTCCGACGTGGCTCATCGTGGAAACTCCCTTCCCGCCGGATGACCGCAGCATGGGTTACGAGCGGGGCACGTCGATTTCTCGAGCTTGGATCGAGGCGACGACCGAGGGGGCGTTGGAGGTCGCGGCCCATGTGGTCGGCCGCTTGCCACAGTTGGCGGGATACCGCGACGGCGACGATGAGCGGGATGAGAAAGTTCGGCGTTATTGTGATTGGTATGTCGATCGGGCTCTGGGGCGACCGCTTCGATGCGGCCCTCGCCGGGCGCGGGGAACGGCGCGGGGCGTTCGGGCGCGCGGATCTCGGGCTCCGGATGCAGCAGCTCCAGCAGCCGCTCGCTGGCGCCCGCCGCCCGCTGCAGGTCGCCGATCACCTCGGAAA
>JBJHCD010000064.1:11542-12574 GCA_050485845.1 Pirellulaceae bacterium
CGGGCTCTGGGGCGTCCGCTGAAGGAAGAGGAACGCGAGGTTTTTCTGGAGCGGCAGTTTCAGGATGCTCCTGATCTGGAGACCGCGGTCAAACGAGTCGTCATTCTCACTCTGAAGTCTCCACGATTTCTGTACCGGGACGTGGAACCATGGAGCCAGGATCCGCATGTCGTGGCTCAGCGGATGGCCCTCGGTCTTTGGGATTCGCTTCCTGACGAATCGCTATGGCGAGCGGCATCGGAAGGGAACCTGACAACTCGGGAAGAGGTGATCGATCAACTGCGACGGATGATGTCCGATTTTCGCGCGAGGGCCAAACTGCGGGAGTTTTTGCATGCCTGGCTCGAGATCAACCGGACGGTGGAACTGAGCAAGGATCGCTCTCGCTATCCGGATTTTAGCGATGATCTGTTGTCCGACCTGCGAACGTCGCTGGATCTGTTTTTGGAAGAGGTTTCCTGGGGGGAGGGCTCGAGTTTTCGGGACCTGCTCTTGGCCGACCATGTTTACCTGAATGGTTCGTTGGCTCGGTTTTATGGCGAGGAGCTTCCCGAGGATGCTCCTTTCACTCGAGTTCCGCTGGACGCGGATCGTCGTTCGGGAGCCTTGACGCATCCCTACATGATGGCGCTGCTGGCGGATCATGGGGCGAGTTCTCCGATTCATCGCGGTGTCTTTTTGGTCCGGCATCTCTTGGGACGCATGCTCCGACCACCTCCCGATGCGGTGGCGCCGCTGAGCCCCGATTTGCATCCGGACTTGACGACTCGGCAGCGAGTCGACCTGCAAACGAGTCCCACGAGTTGTCAAACTTGCCATCGGATTATTAATCCATTAGGGTATGGCCTGGAGCATTTTGATGCCGTGGGCCGATACAGGGAGCAGGAGAAAGATCAGGCTATTGACGCCCAAGGTTGGTACCGCACTCCGCAAGACGAAGTGATTCACTTCGATGGTGCTCGGCAACTGGCTGAATTCCTGGCCGTTAGCCCGGAGGTCCATGCGGCGTTTGCCTCGCGGATGTTTCATCAC
>JBJHCD010000065.1:0-12475 GCA_050485845.1 Pirellulaceae bacterium
CCCGGCGACCTTTGCCGCCTATTTCGACGCCGGCGACGTGCAGATTCTCAGTGCGTCTCCCGAGCGTTTTCTTCAGGTTCGCCAAGGCAAGGTGGAAGCCCGCCCCATCAAGGGAACTCGGCAACGCCTGTCGCATGCCGAGGCGAATCTGTTCGCGGCCACCGATCTCTTGGAAAGCGAAAAGGACCGCGCCGAGAATGTGATGATTGTCGATCTGCTCCGCAACGATCTGTCCGTCGTCTGCGATCCCGAATCGGTCTGCGTGACGGCATTATGTCAGCTGGAGTCATATGAGTATGTCCAGCACCTGGTTTCCGTGGTGGAGGGGGATTTGCGAGCTGGTTCGTCCGTGCTGGATTTGGTGCGGGCCGCGTTTCCGGGAGGGTCGATTACCGGGGCTCCCAAGGTTCGCGCCATGGAGATCATCGCTGAACTGGAACCGACGGCCCGGGGGGCTTATTGTGGATCATTGGGTTATGTCGGCTTTGATGGGAGCCTCGATCTGAACATCTTGATCCGCACGATTACGGCTCAGCGCGGCTGGTGGCAGCTTCCGGTGGGGGGCGGCATCACATCCCAGTCGGATCCGGATCGGGAATATGAGGAGACATGGCACAAGGCGGCCGGATTGTTGCGGGCGATCGAGCCGAGCAGTTTGGGGAGGGGCGGGGATGAACATCCTGGTGATCGATAATTACGACAGCTTCGTCCACAATCTGGCTCGCTACTTGCGGCGGCTAGGCCAGGCGACTCGGGTCGTGCGGAATGACGCGATCACGTTGGACGAGGTGTCTCGCCTGGGGCCCGACGCGATCATTTTGTCGCCGGGTCCTTGCACGCCGCGCGAGGCGGGGATTTCGCTGGACTTGGTGCGAGCGTTTTACCGCGAGATTCCGATTTTCGGTGTCTGTCTGGGCCATCAGACGATCGGCGAGGCGTTTGGGGGGCGGATCATTCATGCTCCGAGGCCGGTCCATGGACAGGTCAGTCTTGTGTCACATGACGGCATCGGATTTCTGGAGGGGATTCCGAATCCGTTTGTCGCTTGCCGTTATCATTCCCTGGTGGTGGATGCTGGGGAGATACCTGAATGTCTGGAGAGACTGGCTTGGACGGATGAGGGGATGGTCATGGCGCTGCGGCATCGGGAGTTTCCGGTGATGGGGGTCCAGTTTCATCCCGAATCGATTTTGACTCCTTGTGGTTATGACATTTTGGCGGGATTTCTTCGCGTGGCGAATCTCGCTTCGGATGGTGAACTGGTTCTCCCGGATGGAGAGCTGCGCGTGGTCCCTTCTCCTCCCGCCTTCATTCCTTCGGGTCCGGTGACATTTTGAGCGGTCTGGGCCTTTGGTCGCCGATGAACCGGAGTTTTTTATGCGAGTTTGCGAGTCTGTGAGTTGATTCATGATTCTTGAAGGTCTTGTGACCAGTAGGAACGAGCGGGGGGAGGTCAATCTTTCGCCCATGGGACCGCGCGTGGAGGGGGAGGGGGAGATCCATGCGTTTCTGCTGCGACCTTTTGCCACTTCCCAGACGGCCAGGAATTTATGCCGGGGGAGGTACGGCGTGTTGCATGTCACGGACGACGTGGAACTGTTGGCTCGGGCCGCCGTCAGAAAGCTGGACCCGCTCCCACCGCTTCAGCCGCTTGCGAACTATCCGGCTGACGTCTTGGTGGATGCCTGCCGCTGGTATGCGTTTCATGTGGAGCGGATTGACGATTCCGAGCCGAGACTTCGGCTGGAGTGCCGGGTGGTGGAGCGGGGTGGGGGGCGTGATTTCTTCGGCTTCAATCGGGCGAAACACGCGGTGCTGGAGGGGGCGATTCTGGCCACGCGGGTCGATTTATTGTCGCGAGAGGAGATTCAGCGGCAGATGGACCACTTGGCCGTGTTGGTGGAGAAGACCGCGGGTGAGAAGGAGCGGCGGGCCTTTGCATTTCTCGAGCAGTATCTTCAGGACTGCTGGCAGCGGAACTCGTGAGGCCTCTGGTGGGTTCCGGAGGTGGACCTCACGGCATGGCCTTCCGGCACTTGACCGAGTCGGTTGGAAGCTGGACGATTAAAGGTGTGAGGGTGGCGAAAGGGGGAACGCGAACTGCGGTGACATGTCAACGTTGAATTTTAGTACGACGAACTCGACTTTTCGCCAATTGCTGGGTAATGGGCTCAGCTACCACGTTCCCTCGTTCCAGCGAGACTACTCTTGGACCGAGGAGGAATGGGACGACCTCTGGCAGGACATCGTCGCCTTGTTTGAAGTGGACGCCGAGCCATCGCATTACATGGGTTACTTGGTACTGCAGTCGGCTGATGGCAAGCAATTCGACATCATTGACGGCCAGCAGCGGATGACGACGATCAGCATTCTGGTACTGGCGGCGCTCGGACGCTTGAAGGATCTGGTTGCTGGAAACATGGACGCGGAGAACAATGCCAAGCGAGCGGAGCAGTTACGGAACAGCTACATCGGGTACATGGACCCGGTCAGCTTGGTGCCGCGATCCAAGCTTAGTCTGAACCGACATAACGATCGATTCTATCAATCGTATTTGGTCCCTTTGGAGAAGCTGCCGCAAAGAGGTTTAAACGCTTCCGAGCATCAAATGCGAAAGGCGTTTGGATGGTTCACGGAGCGACTCAAGGCCCGCATGGGGATGACGGATGCGAGTGGCCGCGGCTTAGCCGCTTTTATCGATCAGTTGGTCGACAAGCTGTTTTTCACCGTCATTACGGTGACCGACGAGCTGAATGCCTTCAAGGTCTTTGAGACGTTGAACGCTCGGGGTGTCCGTTTATCGGCGACCGACCTGTTGAAGAACTATTTGTTCTCCGTGATCAGTTCACCCGAAATGCATGAGACCGAGCTGAGGACGTTGGAGCAGCGTTGGGAGCGAATTGTCGGCTTGCTGGGTAGTGAGAGCTTTCCGGAGTTTCTGCGGGTCTTTTGGAACAGTCGAAACAGGCTGGTGCGCAAGTCGGAACTATTCAAGACGATTCGCGAGAGCATTCGGTCGAGAGCTTCGGCTTTTGAGCTGATTCGGAGCCTGGATCAGTCGGCGTCGGTGTACGCGGCGCTTCGTGACCCTCAGGATGTCTCTTGGAATCCTGAAGAACGAGAAGCTCTGCGGCAACTGTTGATGTTCAACGTACGTCAACCGCTGGCGATGCTTTTGGCGTGTCACGAGCGGTTTTTCGAGAGCGACCGAGCCGCCTTCACTCGAATCGTGAAGGCGATTGCCGTGATTTCGTTTCGGTACAACGTCATTTGCAATCTGCCGACACATGAGCAGGAGCGGGTCTACAATGATATCGCGTGGAAAGTGAGTCAGGGTGCGATGCAGCAAGTCAGGGAGGTCCTTGCCGGGCTTGGTTCGGTCTATCCGTCCGACGAGCAATTCAAGGGAGCCTTCATGGAGAAGGAGCTTCGCACCACGAACAGTCGCAACCGGAGAATCATTCGCTACCTGCTGTTTGAAATCGAGCGTCAACGGACGGGGCAAGACCATGATTTCGAGAGCGCGACGTACGACCTGGAACACATTCTGCCCGAGCACCCTTCGGAGGAGTGGTCGCATATTGAGGAATCGAAGCAGGAGCGGTTGATATACCGGATCGGGAACATGACGCCGTTGGAAAGAAACCGCAATCGCGATGTCGGCAACAGCGATTACGCGACCAAGCGAGTGGTCTACGCCAACAGTCGTTTTCAGATCACTCAGGCGATTGCCGAGCATTACGAGTTCTGGGACGAAGAGAAGATCGAAGCGAGGCAGAAGCAATTGGCCAAAATCGCAACCGCCCTGTGGAGAATCGAGCTACCAGCTTAATCTCGTGTACCGGGGCACCGCCGAGTTCCGTTGCTTTGTGCCCCCCCACCGGCGTCTCGTACCGATACTTGATTGATGCTTAACTGACCATCTCGTCGAGTACGATGGGGCTGACGAGCCTACCGGAATCTCTAAGTGCCGGTCGAATGCGGTTCATTTGTAATCCTCCGAGGGGATGTTTTGATACTGGGGGTATCCCACACTTGCGGCCACGAGCGACCAGAGGAACTTCAATTTTATTGGTCAAAAACTTTTGCCCGTGACCAAAGGTGTCACTGGCCTCGATAACCTCGGGTAATGGGCACTGGCGCCACCGAGGAACCCAGGATTCCTCGGGCTCGAACTGCGCCCCCCCAAACCGGGAGCTTTCATGGACTACGCACACACACTTGGTTCTCGCGTGGAGGACTGGGAGCCTCTGGAGTCGCATCTTCGGTTGGTTGCCGGCGACGATCGATTCCCTGGGGCGGCGGGTTTTGCGGCGGCTTTCGATGCGAATGAGTGGGGACGGATCTTGGGCCTGTGGCACGACTTGGGGAAATTCGCACCTCAGTTTCAGGATTATCTCCGGCGTCAAAATCGCCTTGAAGCTCATCTAGAACAGCTTCCAGGTCGCGTAGACCATTCGACCGCTGGAGCAAAGCATGCGGTGAACCACTTCGGTCGCGAGCCGTGTACAGCGCGGGTGTTGGCCTACTGCATCGCGGGACATCATGCGGGGTTGCCCGATTGGAATACCGAAAGTGACGGTAGCTTACGACGTCGATTAGCGAAGAGCAAACCGGAAACCCTGGCGGCGCTGGCCGCTGCCACGCCGGCATTGTTGAAACTTCCCAGCCCTGCAATGCCATCTCTTCACCCGGCACCGAAGCAGAGCGAGATCGGGTTTCAACTGGCATTCTTTATTCGGATGTTGTTCTCTTGCCTTGTGGACGCCGATTTCCTGGCGACTGAGCAATTCATGGCTCCTGACGTATCCACTGACCGATCCCGACCAGCTGTCACTTTGGCGTTGATAAACGAGGCCCTGGAGCAACACCTGCGTGAGATCCAGGCCGCAAGCGACGCGAGCAATGTCAATCGACAAAGGCAGATGGTCTTGCAGCAGTGCCTGAATGCATCCGCTGATCGGCCCGGTTTTTTTTCACTGACTGTTCCCACCGGAGGCGGGAAAACTCTCTCTTCATTGGCATTCGCCTTACGCCATTCCCTAATGCACGGCCATCGCCGGATCGTATATGCGGTCCCGTTCACGAGCATCGTAGAACAAAACGCGGATGTCTTTCGAAAGGTGCTCGGAGTCCTGGCCGAGTCTGGATTGATTGAGCATCACAGCAATCTGACGCCGGAGAGGGAGACTGCATGGAACCGATTAGCCTCTGAGAATTGGGATGCCCCGTTGGTGGTTACCACCAATGTTCAGCTATTTGAATCGCTTTTCGCCGCGCGGACGTCTCAGTGCCGGAAACTCCACAATCTAGTCGGCAGTGTGATCATTCTGGACGAGGCTCAAACGATACCGGTCGAACTCCTGCAACCTTGCCTATT
Source organism: Pirellulaceae bacterium (assembly GCA_050485845.1). GTDB lineage: Bacteria > Planctomycetota > Planctomycetia > Pirellulales > Pirellulaceae > JBJHCD01. The sequence goes on from JBJHCD010000065.1 coordinate 5,381, forward strand.
GGCTCTGGAGGAACTCGTACGAAATTATCGATGCACGATTCTCCTTTGTACCGCCACCCAGCCAGCAATCTATCATCGCGAGGATTTCCAGATTGGCATTCCTCAGGCGGAAATCCGCGAAATTATCTCTGAGCCTCGGACGCTGTTCCAGTCACTCAAGCGAGTACGGATCGAGCATGTCGGACGATTGGACGACGATCAACTGGTACGCCAAATTGCTTCACAGCCGCAAGCCCTGTGCATCGTAAATACAACGGGGCATGCAGCATCTTTGTATGACCAGCTTTCTCCGTGGGGGGATGCGATGCATCTGAGCGGAAGGATGTGTCCGGAGCATCGAAGCGTGACGATTCGAAAGATCCGTCAACGGCTCAAGAGGGACGTGCCGTGCCGAGTAGTCAGTACCCAGTTGATTGAAGCGGGCGTCGACATCGATTTTCCGACGGTGTTTCGGGCAATAGCCGGCTTCGACTCGATCGCGCAGGCCGCTGGACGTTGCAATCGGGAGGGCCGCCGCGAAACCGGAAGGGTTGTCTTGTTCCAGACCGAGCAGCTTCCACCACGAGGCCATCTCCGCAACACGGCCGAAAAGGCACTGGAACTGATCGACATGTACACGGATCCACTCGACTTAGAGGCGATTGAGCACTATTTCCGGATTTATTACTGGAGCCAGGAACAACGTTGGGATCACCATCGAGTACTTGAGTGCTTTCGGCATCAGCAATCAATCCCAATGGCCGATTTTCAGATGGCGGCCGAGCGATTTCAGATGATCCCGGAGGCGACGCGGTCGGTCATCGTCCCCTGGCGGCGTGAGGGTGAGGCTATTGTGGAGGAGCTGCGTAATCAATTCATACCCACCGGAGTTGGACGAAATATTCGCCGCAAGTTGCAACGATACACGGTTCAGGTGCGGGAATTTCAATGGCAGCAACTCTGTCAGTTGCACGCGATTGAATTGGTGCACGAGCAATATCCCGTCTTGAACGACTCGACTCGATACCGGGACGACGTGGGCCTGGTTTTGGATGATAATCCGATTATTGACGCCAGTAGTTTGGTGGTATAGACTGTCCCCCGAAAGGATAGAGGTTATGCCCGATACAGTGAAGTTACATGTCTGGGGAGATGCGGCCTGTTTTACGCGCCCTGAGATGAAAGTCGAACGGGTCAGTTACGACATGATCACCCCCTCAGCAGCTCGAGGCCTGTTGGAGGCGATCTATTGGAAACCGGAGATGCGGTGGATCGTTAAGCGGATTCACCTGCTCAAGCCCGTCCGGTTTACAAACCTCCGCCGGAATGAGGTTGGCTCGAAAATCTCCACCGCAAGAGCCAAATCTGTCATGAAAAAGGGGCAGGGGGCCCTGGGGCTCCTTGTCGAGGAACAGCGGCAGCAACGGGCCGGGACAATACTGCGAGACGTGGCGTACGTCATCGAGGCCGGAATTGAGCGAATTGGTGGCGAGGACCCGATCCAGAAGCACTACCAAATGTTCAAGCGTCGGGCGGAAAAGGGGCAGTGTTTCCACCGACCCTATTTCGGCTGCCGCGAATTCGTGGCGGACTTTGCCTGGGTGGAGGACGCGAGCCCTCCGTCCGAATTACCCCCTCAAGATGGCAACCGCGACCTCGGTTATATGCTGCTGGATATCGCCTACACCCCTGCTCAGGGCAAGGACTTCGACGTCATTGAAGGCAATACCGGGATGAAGTTGCACGCCAAGCCGCAGTTCTTCCGGGCCAAGCTTAAGGATGGCGTATTGGAAGTACCACCCCTCGACTCGCAAGAGGCCGTCTCATGATACTGAACGCCTTGAACGACTACTATGAGCGACTTGCGACCGATCCCAATGAGGACATTGCCCGCGCAGGGTATAGCCTGCAGAAGATGAGCTTCTGCGTGGTGATCCCGGAGAATGGGCAACGGCCCCAGTTTCAGTCTTTGGAAATGGACAATGACGATGGACGTTCGATTGCTCTGTCCGTTGTCGTGCCTGGTCAGAGCAAGCCGTCGGGGGCTGGGATCAATCCATGCCTACTCTGGGACAACTCGTCTTATTTGTTGGGTGTTAGAGCTGATGATCCCAAACCGGAGCGAACGAGACAAAGCTTCGAAGCGTTTCGAAGTCGGCACCTCGCGTTGGAAACTGAGATTCAAGATACGGCGTTTTCCGCGGTCTGTCGGTTCCTGGAATGGTGGCAACCCGAAAAAGCAACAGACTACCCCGAGTTGGCCGACATTATTCAAAGTTTTGGCTGCTTTCGACTGAAGGGAGAGACTGGCTTCGTCCATCAGCGCCCGGCGATTCGCAACTGGTGGGATAAGCAATCTTGCTCGGAAATCCCGAAGCAGGGCATCTGTTTGGTAAGCGGAGAAGAGAGGCCGCTCGCTCGCGTACATTCGCCCAAGATCAAAGGGGTCCGGGTGCGCAAAACTCAGGCGGCACAGACCGCCGGTGCCGCAATCGTCTCCTTTAACTTGGACGCCTTCGAATCATATGGCAAGAGCCAAAGCTATAACTCGCCCGTATCGGAGCAGGCGGCATTCCAGTACGCCACGGCCCTGAATCGCCTGCTGGCGGACAGGTCACGCACCGTTCTTCTCGGCGATGCCACCATGGTCTTCTGGACCGAGACAGCTACCAAGGCCGAAGTCTTGATCCCCGGGCTGTTTGCGACGCCTCCTCCCCCCGCCACTGATGGTGAAGACAACGAGGTGTTGACTCAGCTCAAGGCATTTCTCAATCGCTTGGCCCAGGGTAAACCGGACGAGTTGGCCGGGCTGGCGGAGGAGGCGGACGTCCCGTTTTATGTCCTAGGTCTCTCGCCCAATTCGGCCCGCGTGTCGATCCGATACTGGCTAGTCAGCACGGTCCGGCAGCTAACCCAATGCCTTACTCGCTACGCTCAGGAGGTCGATCTAATTGGAGCCCCGGATGGCATGATCCCCACCACTCGGCAGCTGATTCGAGAAACTGCTCGGGATGCCGATGACGTCCCTCCACTATTGAGCGGATCGTTGACGCACGCCCTCTTAAGCGGCGTCCCCTACCCACTGGCATTTTATCAAGCGGTTCTACGGCGGATTCGAGCCGAGCAATTCGTCGACAAGAACTATCGTAAGGACTGGATGAAGGCCATGCACCGTCGCGCCGCGGCGATCAAGGCCGTCCTCATTCGCAACTACAAAAAGGAGATCGCCGTGGCCCTCGATATCGACCGACCGGAACCGGCATACCATTTGGGTCGTTGGTTCGCGTTGCTTGAGAAAACTCAAAAGGATGCGATGGGAGAGAACATCAACGCGACGATCAAGGACCGGTTTTTCACAGCCGCCTCCTCGACCCCTGCTTCCGTTTTCCCCCGCCTGATCCGTCTTAGTCAACATCACCTCAATGGAATTGAGTCGAAGGGCCTCCGGGTCAGTCGGGAACGCCAATTTCAGGAAATCGCAGATCGCCTTCGCGATTTTCCCCGACATCTGTCTTTAGAAGCTCAAGGGCTCTTTCACCTGGGGTATTACCAACAGATGAAAGACCTGTACACCAAGAAATCGGACCAACTCTCTGCTGAAATCGCCTTGGAAAGTGAGTAACCCCATGAATCGTTACGACTTTGTGTATTTCTTCGACGTCACCGATGGCAATCCCAACGGCGATCCCGACGCTGGAAACCTACCTCGAGTCGATCCCGAAACCGGCCATGGTTTGGTGACCGATGTCTGCCTGAAGCGGAAGGTTCGAAATTTTGTCGGCATTGCCCGCGGCGAACAGCCTCCCCATGAGATCTACGTCAAGGAGAAAGCCGTTCTCAACAAGCAGCATGAACGGGCCTACGAAGCGACGAATATCAAAGTTGTCAAAGGTAAACTGCCGAAAGATGTGGCCCAGGCGCAGCAGATTACAGAGTGGATGTGCGGCAATTTCTTTGACATCAGAGCCTTCGGGGCAGTAATGACAACGGGTGTTAATTGCGGACAGGTCCGCGGCCCCATTCAAATTGGTTTCGCCCGAAGCGTGACGCCGATCGTTTCGCTGGAACATTCCGTTACCCGATGTGCCGTGACGACCGAACAGGAGGCCGAGAAACAAGAGGGTGACAACCGCACAATGGGGCGCAAGTATTCCGTACCCTACGGTTTGTACCGAGCCCACGGCTTTATCAACCCTTTCCTGGCCGAGAAGACCGGTTTCTCCGACGACGACCTAGAGCTGTTTAAGTCTGCCCTGAATAACATGTTCGAGTACGATCGCTCGGCCGCCCGGGGCCTCATGACCCCGAAGGCCTGCATCGCCTTCAAGCACGCAGGGCAACTTGGCAATGCCCGGGCCGACCAACTGTTCGCCCGAGTCCGATGTGAGCCTTCCCATGAGGGTCACAACGGAAGTCCCCCCAGAAGTTTTGATGACTTCAAGCTCGAAGTGGACGAGGCGGATTTGCCCACCGGGATCTCCGTGGAGCGTTGGGTGTAGCAGTGCCTTTTGGACAAGAAAAAGGGGGGAGAACGGTGATACCGTTCTCCCCAGCTCCAGACGTGTGTACCTGGAGAAACTGAAATAAGTTTCAATCCACGTCCCTCGGATGGGACGCCAGTAGGAATAGCTGCCTGATGTCAAGCGTCATTGCCGAGCCGTACCTTCTGCCCATTTCCGCTCTGCAGCACTTCCTGTTTTGCCAGCGGCAAATGGCCCTAATACATGTCGAGCGGTTATGGGCGGAAAACCGGTTGACGGTGGAAGGGATGCACCTCCACCGCCGTGCCCACGGGGCGACCGACGAGTTGCGCGGCAATACTCGGATCGTACGGAGCTTGTCGCTTCGTTCGCTGGAGCACCGCTTCGTTGGGATGGCTGATATCGTGGAGTTCACCCCGACTGAGACATCGCGGATACCAACGCTTCGTTCGATTCCCTTCGGTGGCTTATTCCGTTCGGTTTGCGAGGAGCCGCGAGCCTGGCAGGTGACTCCCGTGGAATACAAGCGGGGGAAACCCAAGAAGGACGACAGCGATCGGGTACAACTTTGTGCCCAGGCGTTATGCTTGGAGGAGATGTTGGGCGTTCAAATCAACTCTGGGGAATTGTTCTATGGCAAGCGCCGCCGACGCACCGAGGTGACTTTCGACGAAAACCTGCGAGGGGTCACCTTGGAAGCGGCTGGCCGCTGTCATGAACTGATTTCCTTGAGCAGAACACCTCCGGCTGAATACGCCGCAAGGTGTGACCGTTGCTCTCTTATTTCGCTTTGTCTTCCGAAGATCTCTGGGCGACAGTCCGTTCGAAGATTCCTCGATCATCAATTCGCCACTGCTCTTATGGGCGAAGGCCCCGATACGGATCCCGACAGCGAAATCGACATCTCATGAAGCAGCACCTCAACACGTTGTTCGTTACGACTGACGGGGCGTATCTCGCCAAGGACGGCCAAGCCGTGGCGGTTCGACTTGAGAAGAAAACTAAGCTCCGGGTCCCGCTGCATAACCTCGATGGGATTGTCTGTTTCGGACGAATTGGGGTGAGTCCTTTGTTGATGGCGGCCTGTGGAGAGGTGGGCGTAACGATTTCCATGGTCGATGCCAACGGTCGTTTTCGTGCCGCGATTGTGGGATTCTCGCCGGGCAACGTCCTTCTGCGGCGGACGCAGTATCGAGTAGCGGACGATGCCGAGACGTCTTGCCAGATTGCACGGGTGATGGTGGCGGCGAAATTGGCCAACTGCCGGTCGGTTCTGTTAAGGGCAGCACGCGATACTTCCGACACTCCCCGCCAGGAAATTCTTATCGCGGCAGGTAAACGTTTGGTTACCAATGTCGAGGCAGCGCGATCGTGTACCTCGCTGGACAGTCTTCGAGGGATCGAAGGCGAAGGCGCGGCTACCTATTTCGACGCATTTGGCACGATGATCAATATCGACGGTGAGGACTTTGCGTTCAAGAGCCGAAGTCGCCGTCCACCTTTCGATCCGGTCAACGCACTGCTCTCGTTTCTTTACGCCATGTTGGCCCACGATGCCCGGTCGGCCTGCGAAGCAACCGGACTTGACGCGGCCGTTGGTTTTTTGCACCGCGATCGTCCGGGCCGTCCTGGAATGGCGCTGGATCTGATGGAAGAATTTCGTCCCTTTCTGGCAGATCGACTGGTCCTGTCATTGATCAATCGGCGTCAGGTATCCGCCCATGGATTTACCACCTCGGCTAGCGGAGCGGTGGCGATGGACGACGCGACGCGAAAAACTGTGTTGACGGCCTATCAGCATCGGAAACAGAAGGCACTCTTGCATCCGTACTTGCGAGAAAAGACTTCGGTTGGAATTATGGTTCACCTCCAGGCACGACTGTTAGCTCGGCACCTGCGGGGCGACATCGACGCGTACCCAGCCTTTATTTGGCGGTGAGGTATTAGGATGTATGTACTGGTCACCTACGACGTCAACACGGAAACGCCGGAAGGGCGTCGCCGACTTCGGCGGATCGCCAAGACCTGTCTCGATTATGGACAACGCGTCCAGCAATCGGTTTTCGAGTTGAAGGTTGATCCTGCCCAATGGGCGGAATGCAAGGCGAAGTTGCTCGACATCATGGAGCCGGCGGTCGACAGCGTGAGATTCTATTACTTGGGCGCCAATTGGAAACGCCGGGTGGAGCACTGCGGTGCCAACCCTTCACTGGACATTGATGGTCCCTTAATCGCCTAGGCCTGTCGACAATGCCCTCCGCAACGGCGGGACGCGAGTCCCCACCGCGAACCCAAAGCGCCAGACGAATCCCCCTTAGGTTCGCGATTTCTCTAATGCGTGTAGTGGTAACAGTTTACCGCAATCGAGTCCGCCATCCCCGCACGTTATGGGCGTTCCTCGGGGCAGGTTCGCGAATTCGATCACATTGCCCCTGTGTTGGGCTGAAGTTAAGGTAACGCTGTCGCTCCCTTCGCGGGAGCGTGGATTGAAACCTTGTTTCCTCGCCAGCAGCCGCCGCCTGGAAGTCGCTCCCTTCGCGGGAGCGGGGATTGAAACTGGCGCCCGCAGCTTAACTCGGGCCAAGGCGACTGGTCGCACCCGTCGCGGGAGCGTGGATTGAAACCGAGCCCCAGT
>JBJHCD010000066.1:0-12465 GCA_050485845.1 Pirellulaceae bacterium
GCACTGTCCTGGATGTCGAGGCATGACGTTGCGGGGCTACGAAATCCATGTTGGACGCACTTTCAGCAGTCAGGGCTGGCTGCGAAGGGGCAGGACGGACTCCGAGGAGGCGTCACGAGAATTGGACGGGGCCGTTTCCGGCGATGGAACGGTCTGGGGATGCTACTTGCACGGCCTGTTTGAGAACGACCACTTCCGCCGAGCTTGGATTGATCACCTGCGGTCGCGCATCCCGTTCCAGGAGGGCGCGGCACACGCGCGGCCGTGGAGCGGAACGACAGAGTTGAATGGCAGGGTTTCCGATCATCGCGCTGTATCGGCCGTTGGCGATCCCTGGTCAGAACAGATTGAAAGGTCACTCGATCGGTTGGCTGACGTTGTGGAAGCTTCTCTTCAGCCCGAATGGGAGCGGCGAGTAACGGAAGGAACAACCAAAGATTACCGGAGTACGATGGCATGACGGAGTCGCGAGACGAAGAGCACCGGCGAAAGATGATTCGTCGCAATGAGATTTTCGAGAGGCAGTTGGCGGAGGCGACAGAAGAAAAGGGGCTACTTATCGTGCATACCGGCGCCGGCAAGGGAAAGACCACCGCCAGCTTGGGACTTGCCTTTCGCGCCCTCGGACATGGCATGAAGGTGGGAATGGTTCAGTTTGTGAAGGGGGCCATCGCCACGGGGGAGGCCTCGCTTGCCGAGCAGCTGAACCTTCCCTTTCACCTCCACACGCTCGGCGAGGGTTTTACTTGGAAAACACTCGACCGTCAGCGTGATATCGCCGCCGCCCGCCGGGGATGGGAGAAAGGAGTAGAACTGCTTCGCGATCCCTCCTACCAAATGGTCATTTTGGACGAGCTAAACATCGTCCTTCGGTATGAATACCTGCCGCTCCAAGAGGTGCTCGACGAACTGGCCCGGCGGCGTGACGGGTTGCATGTCGTCGTTACGGGGCGGAATGCCAAGCCGGCGCTCGTGGAAATGGCGGACTTGGTTACCGAGATGACTCAAGTAAAGCATCCCTTCCGCAAGGGAATCAAACCTCAGCCGGGAATCGAGTACTAATGTCGAATAATGCGGGCCAGGATCTGGCACTCGAGCAGACTCGAGAGCATTTGGACCAGTTGACCAAGCCACCCGGGAGCCTGGGACGGCTGGAGGATCTTGCCGTGCGGCTCGGCGCCATTCAACGGACGATCCATCCACTTGTCCAACCACGACGCCTGGTTATCTTCGCGGCCGATCATGGAGTGGTCGAGTCCGGAGTCTCGGCTTGGCCTTCCGAGGTGACGCGACTCATGGTGGAGAATATCCGGTCGGGCCGAGCCGCCTCGTCCGTGCTGGCGAATGTGACTCGCACCGAGTTGGCGCTGGTCAATGTCGGTACCAACCTTCCGGTCGATGAATCGGCAGGGGAAGTCGTGGAAGACCGATGCATGTCGGCCGGCATGGTTGATCAGTGCGAGGCGGGCCAATCTCTCCCTGTTCCATCCGAGGAAGGCGCGGCAGCGGAATCGGAATCGGAAGCGGAATGTAAAAGCCGCTTGGTTGCAGTTCCCACGGTGGATGGAAAAGTGAGACCGCGGCTGCGGGTCCCCTACCGAGAGGAATTGATTCGCCGCGGCACCCGTGACTTGTCCCTGGAGGCTGCCCTGAACGAGGAGGAGTTCATGGCGGCATTTGTGGTTGGAGAGGAGGAAGCTCGCCGAGCGGCAAAAGATCAGATCCGCGTGGTGGCAGCGGGGGAAATGGGAATCGGCAATTCAACTGCCGCCGCTTGCTTGGCGATGCTCTTGGCGGATGTTCCCGAATCGCGGGCGGTTGGACGAGGCGCGGGGGCGGACGACGCCACGTTGGAGAGAAAGCGCCAAGTGGTTCGGAGGGCTGTTCAGAGAGCGAGGGGACGAGGCCATGGTCCCGGGACGATCGCCGACATCTCTGAAGTTGCCGGCCTGGAACTGGTCGCGATGGCCGGCTTCTTCCGCGAAGCTCATCGCCAGAATTTGACGATTGTCCTGGATGGCTATATTGCCTCGGCCGCCGCGCTAATCGCCCAGCGGATCTCCCCAAATGTGTCTGATTCAATGATTGCCGCGCATCGATCTGCTGAACCCGGGCATGCTGACGTGCTGCGCCGATTGCGGCTGGAGCCATTTCTCGACTGGAACATGAGACTGGGTGAGGGGACCGGGGCACTGATGTTGATGCCGATGTTGGACGCGGCGGCAGCCATCTTAAGTGACATGGCAACGTTCGCGGATGTCGGATTGACCGAGAGGGTATCGGAATGAGTCTGTCGAAGCCGACCACCGATCCAAGAGAGAAAGCGGCTCCTGACACCGTGGTGAATCCGCGAGTCTGGTGGACCGCCTTTTCGACGGCGATTCAGTTTTTGACTCGAATCCCCATTTCCTTGCCGACGGCACCAATTTCGCCAATCCCAACTTCGCCAGCCCCGAGTTCCGCGGCCCCGACATCGGCCGACTGGAATCGGTCGTTGTATTTCTTCCCGTTGGTCGGAGTGCTGATCGGCATCTGGACCGCGCTGCTGCTGGCCGGAGGCGGGCTGATCTGGCCGGTCGCGGTGGCGGTTGCCGTGGCTCTATTGGGTGAGATAGCGATCACGGGCGGCCTTCACGAGGACGGCGTTGCCGATTGCTGCGATGCTTTTGGTCATGGGGGGGACCGTGAAACAATCTTTCGGATCCTCAAGGACAGTCGGCTGGGGACGTTTGGTTTTCTGGGGCTCCTCGGAGGACTCGGGCTGAAGTACCTGACGATCGTCTCCCTGGTGCATGACGTCGGCTTGGCCGATGTCTGGCGTTGGGGAACACCGCTGGTGGCTGCCGCGGCCTGGGGAAGACTGACCATGGTGGCGGCCATGCATTGGTCGGCCCCCGTGGAGAACCGACCGAGCCTCGCTCAACACTTTCAGTCACCTGGTTCTCGCCGGTTCCTGCCGCCGGGAAGCGTGATGGCTGGGCTTTCTCTGATCCCCATGTCCGTCATCGCGCCGGTGTCACTGATCGTCTCCTTGGGGTTCAGTATCGCGGGAACTTGGGTCCTGCATCGTTACTTCCACGCGAAGCTGGGAGGAACCACGGGGGACTGCCTGGGATGTCTTGGTTATGTCAGTCAGGTTCTATTCCTTCTGGGTGCGATCGCACGGCTGCATTGGGAGCAAGGGGCGTGAGGGAAGGTTTAGCAGGAATCGTGTTGGTGCGGCATGGCGCCGTCGCCTCCGACGTGCGTGGACGCTGCTACGGTCGCTCGGACGTGGAACTATCTCCCGAGGGAATTCGGCAACATCGGGACTTGGTGGAACGATTGTCGAGCGAGTTCAAGGGAATTCCCATTGGCCGATTATGCCATAGTGGCATGACACGAACTCGACATTTGGCGGTTCAACTTGGAACAGCCCTGGGGATTCCGGTCTCGGCCGATTGGACGCTTCGCGAGCGAGACTTCGGAAGCTGGGAATTGATGTCGTGGGATGATCTGCATCAGGAAGAGGGCGACCAGTTGGTCCGGGTGATTTCCGAACCCGCGAACTTTCGTCCGGGAGGGGGAGAGACGACCCACGAGCTTCGCGACCGGATCTGGCAGTGGTATGCGACTAGACCGAGGAAGGGGTGGGAGATCGCCGTGACTCATGGCGGTCCGATTGCCGCCTTGTTGGGAACGTTGCGTGGACTCCCCGTCGAGGAATGGATTTCCTTGATTCCCGAATACGGAGGTGTTGTTTACCTGCCCCAGGAGTCGAAATGACGCGTCACGATGCCCCATCCAAGTTGGTCTTGATCCTCGGCGGGGTCCGGAGTGGAAAGAGTTGCTTTGGAGAGCGACTGGCGCGGAAGTTGGGGGGAGACGATGTCGGCTTTGTTGCGACGGGAGAGGCATGGGATGACGAGATGCGAGATCGAATCGCCCGGCACCAGCAAAGTCGTCCCGCGGCATGGCCGCTACTGGAAGCTCCGCGAAATGTCGGTCCAGCGATCAAGGCATGGGATGAAAAGCCCAAGGTGTTGTTGGTGGACTGCCTGACGATGCTGGTCAGCAACGTCCTTTTGGCCCATGGGGAAAGCCGAGCAGAGGCGGAAGTCCGCCGTGAAGTCCACGGCTTGCGAAGTGCCATCCGCGACTGGCATGGGCCGGTCATTCTTGTTTCCGGCGAGGTCGGTCAGGGGGTCGTCCCCACGTCGTCCTTGGGACGAGCGTTCCGGGATCTGCTGGGATGGGCGAACCAGGATCTCGCCTCGGAAGCCGATCGGGTCTTTCTGATGATTGCGGGACTGCCGATCGAGGCGAAGTCGCTCGCCACGACGGTCGACCAGGTGGTTCAGGCACTTGAGCCCGGCGAATCGGGATGAGTAGCGTTTTCCCACCTCGAACAAGATAGGAGCGGACTACATGACAAGTTACCGGCACTCGGACGACAAAAACTCCTTTTACGGCTACTTCGGCAGCTCCTGCCACAGCCACTACGACGGCCACTACTACAACGGCTACCGCTACTTCGTCCATTACCTTTGCGCCATGATCTTGGTGGCGAGTTTTCTCGGTTGTGGTGGAGAGAGTTCTTCCGAACATCGGGGGCACCTTCCAGATGGTCCTTGGCTGACGGTCACGGATGGATTGGGACGGCAAGTCGAATTTCCACATCCACCGAAGCGAGTAGTCTCGCTGGCGCCGAAGAATACCGAGCTGATGTTTGCCATCGGCGCGGGAGAACAGCTTGTGGGAGCCACAACCTACTGCAACTATCCGCCCCCCTCCCGACAGCTTCCCAAAGTAGGAGGATTCTCTCCCTCGTCGGTCAGCCTGGAGACATTGATCGATTTGCAGCCGGACATGGTATTGTCAGCCGGCGACCTGCAGCGAGGGCTGATTGATCAAATCGAGCAGCTCGGGATCCCCGTGGTGGCACTCAACGCCGAGTCACTGGAAACGCTGTTCGAGGAAGTTGATCTTCTGGGCCGAATCACTCAACGAGGTCCAGAGGCGGAACGGTGCGTTCGAGAGATGCGGGATCGGGTGGCTCGAGTGCGGCGCCGGGTGGCAGCGGTTCCCACGGAGCGCCGAGTGACGGTGTTCTATCGAGTTTGGGAAGAGCCCTTGACCGGAGCGGGCCCTGACTCCTATCTCGGACAACTCATCGAATTGGCCGGCGGCAAGAATATCATGGATGACGCGGCATCGCGTTACGTGAAGCTCAGCGAAGAGGTCCTGTTGGAGCGAAATCCGGAAGTCATCATCGCTCCCTCGATGGGAGCTTCCGTGGTGCGCCGTGAAGAACTGCTCGAACGTCCCACATGGCGTGAGATTCGGGCCGTGCAGCGCGGCGCCGTCCATGTGCTGGACGGAGACTTGGTCTCTCGGTGTGGGCCTCGGCTGGTGGATGCCTTGGAGGTGATTGCCGGGCACTTGTATCCAGAACTTATTTCGGTGGAGGAACAACTGCCGAGCGGGGAAAACAATGGTCCCGGGGGAGTGCCATGAAGCCCACCAATGTCTGGTTTGCCTTGATGGTGATCGGTCTACTTGCTGCTTCGATATTCAGCATCGGAGTGGGAGCGGTGTCGATCGCTCCGAGGGAAGTCATTCATTTGTTGACGGGGAAAGTTGTCGGCGAGACCGATGCAGCTCGAACCATTATCATTTGGGAGTTGCGGCTCCCTCGCGTTCTCTTGGCCCTGTTGGTCGGCGCGGGACTCGGGGCCGCTGGGGCGGGATATCAGGGGCTTTTTCGCAATCCACTGGCTGACCCCTTCATCATCGGGGCCTCCAGCGGTGCCGCTCTTGGTGCCACCTTGGCCATTGTCCTGGGATGGACGTACAACGCTTGGGGGCTGAGTCCCATCGCCGCCGCGGCCTTTCTCGGCGCCCTGCTGACCGTCACTTTGGTATATGGTATTGCCGCCGTTGGGAGGCAACTTCCGACGACGTCCTTGCTGCTGGCGGGTGTCGCGGTCAGTAGTCTGATCGGTTCCGTGGTCTCGCTGCTGATGTTCCTGAACGACGAGAAGCTGGTCAATATTACCGGTTGGATGATGGGAAGCCTGTCTGGGAAGGGATGGAATGTCCTGGGGGCCACGGCCCTTCCCATCCTGGTCAGCATCTCGGTGCTCTGGATCTGTGCCCGAGGATTGGATGCCTTGACCTTTGGCGAGGAGACAGCGCGGGCCTTGGCCTTGAACATGACCCAGTTCCGAATTTGGGTTGTGGGGGGCGCGAGTCTGGCGACTGCCGCGGCGGTTTCTGCCAGCGGAGTGGTCGCATTTGTGGGCCTGATTGCACCTCATATTGCCCGCCTCTTTGTGGGACCTCGGCACGGCCTGGTGATTCCCGGTAGTGCGCTGGTGGGGGCCCTTTTGCTGTTGGTGGCTGACGGGTTCGCTCGTACGCTCGTGGCTCCCACGGAGCTTCCGCTGGGAGTGATCACGGCACTGCTGGGAAGTCCGTTCTTCATCTACCTCTTGAAGACTCGCCAGCGGGAGCCGCGGCATGGTGGAGTCTAACGCCGGAATAAAGGTGGCAAGAGTCGCATAAGGCAGCGACATAAGGCAGGGATCGATGAAACAGCGATGCGTGAAACGGCGATGCACGAGACAATCCTGATCCTCTGGTTGGCGATGGCCTTCGACCGGTATCTGCCCGACCCACCCAATCGCTATCATCCGGTCGCCTGGATGGGGTCGGGAATTGCCTTGTTTCGGCGACTGGCCCCGGAGTCGGGGCGGTTGGTTCCCTTTCTGGTCGGATTGTCCCTGGTGCTGGGCGGCGGGGCAGTCATGTTCGCCGTCGGCATCGGCATTCAGCAGTGGTTGGGAAGCTTCCACGTCGTGCTCCAAAGTTTGGCGGCCGCCTACCTCCTTTCCCTCTGCTTCGCGGCGGAAGGACTGTTTCGAGCCGGCTTGGCCGTGGAGCGACCGCTGGCTGACGGGTGTCTGTCGGACGCTCGGGAGCAGCTGAGTTACCATTTGGTCAGTCGGCCGACCGGTGAACTGAACGACTCCCAGGTTGCCGCGGCGACGATCGAGTCCTTGGGTGAGAATACCTGCGATTCGGTGGTGGCACCCTTGTTCTATTTCGTGGTGGGAGGACTACCACTGGCGCTCCTGTATCGATTCGTCAATACTTGTGATGCGATGCTCGGATATCGTGACACTCGTCACGAATGGTTGGGGAAGGCATCGGCTCGGACCGATGACGTATTGAATCTCTTGCCCGCTCGGCTAACGGCGGTCTGCATTTTGGCCGGCGGCCTGGGGAGTCGCGGATTTCGGCCAGCGGTGCGGATCTGGTGGCGTGACCGATATCTGACATCCAGCCCCAATGCCGGACAAACGATCGGGGCCCTGGCGGGTCGGCTCGGCGTGGAACTCGAGAAAGTAGGAGCCTATCGCGTCGGCCAGGGACAATCAACGCCGGAAACGGATGATATTTCTCGAGCCATCAAGCAACTTCGGGGTACGATCAGGTTGGTGATGCTCGTACTGACCTCGCTGCTGATCCTCCTTGAATATGTCGGGAGGTTCCATGTCACATAGCGAGCCCAAGAGTTCCGCGTCCGACGCGGGAACAGTACATGGGGGGATCGATTTTCAGGAGTTGGCGCACCGAGGGCTTTCGCCCGGTCAGGTTATGGACTTCAGCACGAACGTCAATCCATTCGGGCCGTCGCCTCGAGTGTTGGACGTACTGGGGCGAGTCCGAGTTGACCGGTATCCCGATCGTAACTCCATGCGACTTCGAGACATTGTGGCCCAGTGGCATGGAACAGTGCCTGACCGGATTTTGGTTGGGAACGGCAGCAGCGAGTTGATCGGTCTGATCGGCCTCGATCTGATCGAGCCGGGTGACTCGGTTTTGATTCCGCGACCGACCTATGGCGAATACGCGAGGGTGGCACGGCTGAGGCAAGCCCACGTGGTCGAGGTCTCCGTCCCCGAAGAAACGTGGCCCCATTTGTCGGAGGGGGCTGTTCAGGAGCACCTTGAGCGTGACCAACCTCGAGTTTGCTTTCTCTGCCGCCCCAATAATCCGACGGGCGAATTGATTTCCATCACCACGGTGGAGCGTTGGGCCGAGCAGTTCCCTGGTACCTGGTTTGTCGTGGATGAGGCCTATCTGGATTACCTTCCGCTGGTTCCATCCGCCATTTCCTTATCCCATGACAACATTCTGGTACTTCGGTCGTTGGGCAAGGCGCACGCCTTGGCGGGACTTCGCGTCGGTTATCTTCACGGCACGAAGGAGATACTTGGTCGTTTGCGACGCTGGCAGGCCCCTTGGTCCGTGAGTGAGATTGCGCAGGAAGCCGCCTCGGTGGCCTTGCAGGATGTGACGCATCTGGACCGAAGTTTGATCCAGTTACGGGAAGCTCGGCGGTCACTCCTATCCGATTTGCGTTCCGCCGGGTTTTCACTGCTGGACGGGGTGGTTCCGTACTTTCTGATGGCTGTTGGAGACGGAGCGGCGGTACGTTCCGCGCTGCTCGACCGAGCGATCCTGGTTCGAGATTGCCATTCCTTTGGACTACCGCGCCACATTCGGATCTTTCCGCGACTTCCCCACGAAAACGAGCGACTGGTGTCGGCGTTGCGGGATTGTCTTGACGTGCCCCGGGGAGGCAATTCATTTCCGTAACTCGCTCCCGCCTCCCGACGGTGGAGCAAAGACGGCGCGGGATCGGGTTGGTTCTGAATGGTGAGACAAAACTTCTCTCGGCCAGGGAGCCATCTTTGATCGCTATCCCCCGGCGCGGGACGCCGGGTTTTATGAGCGGTTCATGAGCGGCGAGAAGCTGACCGCCCCGTAGGGTCAACGAAAGTGATTTTGAACCCGAGCCGATCAAACAACAACCCGCGAGCCCAAAATGAACTCGCGGGTTGTTTCTATCGGCAAACACCCGAAACGGACCATTCCATCGCACAGGCCCCCCCAACTTGCCGTTCGAGGATTTCGAAAAGTCACAAGTTGGAGGCCCATTCCCGCTAGGGGGCCAATGGGGGCGTCAGACGTCTTTCACGTCGGGAATCACGAAACCATTGCGGTTCGGATCCTTGAGCAAGGCATTCGCTTCGGCGGCATGGTCGCCGACATGCATTTCGGTCTGAGGGTCGAAGGTCAGCCACGGGCCGACGATATATTCGTTTCCGTCTTCCGGAATGCCGACGCCGTCCGCCATGACCTCATGCAGTTTGGCGAAGTGTTCCGCGGCATCCTGGTTGTCACCAAACCGACCAGCTCGCTTGTTGAAGGGGACCTTCGTTCCCAACCGGTAGGAATTATTCATCAAGTGGCCGAGGACACAGCCGTAGTGGGCGTCATGGACGTTTCCATTGGCCATGCTCGGATCACCCGCTCGGCAGGCCGCGACGAACGATCCCCAGTTCCCTCCCGGGGTGACCTTGCCTCGCGGAACGTTGACCTTCTCACCCGTCCTGCTTCCCTTGGCGAAATACTCACCGCGGATGATCTTGCCACCATCCTCGAAGTAGTATTCATTCTCGACTTGGTGCTGGTAGCCCTGGTAATTCACATTGCGAACGTTGAAGAATACCTGCTGGCCGTTGGGATACTCCGCAAGTCCGAACATGGTGTTCGGCGTCTCTCCCTGGTCATTCCACTGGAACCGCCCCCCGATCGCCATGGCTCGGACGGGATGAGTCTGATCGGTATCGAGTGCCCAGCGAGCGATATCGAGCTGGTGCGTTCCCTGGTTGTTCAAATCGCCATTGCCGGTCTTCCAGAACCAATGCCAATTGTAATGGACGAAGTTGCCATGGAACTCGTCGATGTCGGCCGGTCCTCGCCACAGGTTCCAATCGAGATTCGCCGGAGGGGGGCTCGGTGACTTGAATCCAATTCCTCCTCGGGGCTTGCAGCAGTAGCCGTAGGCAATCTTCAACGGTCCGAACTTGCCGGCCTGGATCGCCTCATGCAGCCCCGCGATACCCGCGTTACTACGGGCCTGAGTTCCATGTTGGACGACCACGCCATACTTTTCCTGGGCCGCCACCGCTACTCGACCTTCCGTAACATCGTGACTCAGCGGCTTCTCGACATAGACGTGCTTGCCGGCTTGGGCCGCCCAGATCGTCATTAAGGAATGCCAGTGGTTGGGAGTTGCCACCGAGATGGCATCGACGCTTGGATCCTCCAGGACGGTGCGAAGGTCCGTGGCACCCTTGGTCGTGAACTTACCACTGTTCCGATCTTCCATCCGCTTCATGGATCGAGCCAGAACGGCCTTGTCCGGATCGACCAGATAAGCGATCTCTACATTTTCTTCTCCGAGGTAACCACTGACGTGAGCCCCCCCCCGCCCGTTCAGGCCGATGACTGCCACGCGAAGTCGGTTGTTGGCCCCTTCGACATTTCCCGAGGCGCGAGTTCCGGTGAGAATCAGCGAACCACCCGCGACGGCGGAGGTCTGCAAAAAGTTACGTCGTGTAAACCGTGACATGTCAGTCTCCTGGCAGGAAAGGGAGCGCGGGAAGGAGGACCGTTTCGATCCGCGCGGAAAGACCGACTCAGCTTAACAGAAACGGCTGGGGCAATCGAAACCTTTTTTCTCAACTTTTTCGGAAAAAGAGTTGCTTTTACACCGGAAGAGGGGGTCGTGTTCCAAAAGGGGGCGGAGGCAGGGCCGCTACTCACTATCCACTCTCGGAAACTTCGCCATGAGTTCCTCAATCACTTCGGCCTTTTCCGAGGCGAGGTTCTTCAGCTCCAGAGGATCGTTCACCATGTCAAACAACTCGTTTCGCGTCACCTCGCCCCCTTGAGCCACTTGTTGAATCAAACGCCATTGCGTGTCGCGGATTGTCCGCTGCCCTCGCGTCCAAAAGCCGAGGGCCGGCTTGGTGGAGGGGGCCTTGGGGTTCTCGATTTGCCGGACCAGAGGGGTGCCATCGAGGTGGTTCGGGCGAGGAAGATCACACAACTCCACCATCGTCGGAAAGATGTCCACGGTCTCCACGATGGCCGAACTGACGACTCCTGGTTGGGCCATGCCCGGAACACGGATCATGAGCGGGGAGCGAAGTGCATGCTCGTACAGGCAGTGCTTTCCCCAAATCGCATGCTCCCCCAGAAGAAAACCATGGTCGCTCCAGATTACCACGATGGTCTCCTCCTCCAGTTCCAGTTCCCGAAGCGCCTCTAGAACTCGGCCCACCTGCGCGTCCATGTAGCTGATACTGGCCGCGTAGGCGCGGCGTAGCGTCCGAGCGTACTCCCGGTCGGTGGTGGGGTCTATTCCCTCGGGATGTCCGTAATTCCCACGAAACTCGCCGCTGCCGTGCCAGCCTGAAGACCAGGGTCGCCGAGCAGTCGCCTCGGGGGATGGTTCGGCAACTCCGTCCGCATGCAAGTCATGCCAGCGGCGAGGCGCCGCGAAGGGCAAATGAGGCTTGAAGAATCCGACGGCGAAGAACCAGGGTCCGTCTTGCGAGGCGAGTTGCCCGAGCGTCTTTACCGCCTCGGCTGCCACCCAGGCGTCCGGATAGGCCTCGTCCGGTCCATCGAAGGCCTCCCAAGCAGGAGATTCTCCCGGCTTGCGGGGAGCCCCTTCGGCATAGCCGTGCATGACGGCGAGCGGAGTTTTCCACGGGCCGGTCGGGACATCATGTCGGTGCCAAGCATCTGGTAGCTCCTCTTTTCCTTCCGCCCAGTCCTTCCCGGTCCGTCCACCGGGATAGTGACTGACCTTGCCGAGTGCCCGCGTTCGATAGCCCGCTCGGCGAAATACCATCAGAAGACTATCGTGCTCCCATTCCTCCTGAGAATCACGTATCGCATTGTTGTTCAGATGAACCGGCCGATTCGGATACCGGCCCCGGAGTAGTGCACAGCGGGAAGCACCGCAAGTCGGAACTTGCACGTAATGGTGGTCGAATAGGCGGGCGGATCGAGCGAAATCATCCAACCGAGGCGTCCGGGCATGTGCGATGCCGAGCACCCCCAGGTCGTTGCGTAAGTCATCGATGGCGATCAGCAGCACATTGGGCCGCCGAGCGTCCTGGCGATGGGAAGCCGAAGTTTCCGCGGCGGATCCGGTCAGCGGGAGGAGTATCGCCGTGAACAGTATCGCCGTGAACAGTATCGCCGTGAACAGTATCGCCGTGAACAGTATCGCCGTGAACAGTATCGCCGTGAACAGTATCGGCACCCCGGACGGTGAAAGGCCCCAGAGAAATCGCTCCAAGCGACTCAGAGTGGGGCCGTCGTCTGGACGAGTTTTCCTTGTGGATAAAGGCCGCGCCATGGTGTTTCCTTTTGCTGAGGGGATCTCGATTGGCTCGAGTGGAATCGGGGGCTACCGGGCCCTCCAAGGTAGCATTCGATGGGTGGGCAGTCATCTATTGGCGGCGAGGCAGCGACTGAACATTCCGCTCCTGCACATTCCGCTCCTGCCGCCGCATTGCGGCGGCCGTGACCTCGATTTACCATGCAGTAGGT
>JBJHCD010000067.1:0-12432 GCA_050485845.1 Pirellulaceae bacterium
TTTTCAAGGTTTCCAAGTTCCCTGAGTATTCCGAGCTTTCCCGAAGCTCCGGATGACGCGATCCGAAGACGACCGAGGAATACCTAAGGAAGGATGTCGAAGGAGCCTGTCGGCCGCCGGCCGGCTTGTCCCACGGAATTTGGGTTGCCGATTATTGATTCGTCCCGTAAGGTCCGCTTGCTGAACCCGCCACGATCTCGCCCAGAGGCAACCGCTCCATGGCCAGACAGAACTCGACGGAACCGTCGACCGAACCCGGAAGTCATCCGATCTACGGCGTTCTTTCCCTGTTGATTTTCATCCACCTGTTCTGCATCTTTATTTCGCTGACGTCGAATGTTTCCGCCTCGCTGCTGCAGGCCCAACTGCTGCGTGTTCTCCATCCTTACGTGCAGTTGATGAACTTCGATTTGAACTTCAAGCCCTACCATTTGACGCATGCCACGGGAATGGACGTCGACCACCGGATTGAAGTCCTTCCGGAAGGGCTGGATGCCGAGCAGCAGGAGAATTGGATCGTCTTTCCGCAGGCGGGGTTTCCTGGAAGTGAGGCCTACCAGCGCCAGCAGCGGTTAGCTCGACTCCTGACCTTCTTCGCCGAACAAGAGAATGACAATTTTTCCGCAATCGTGGCGGAAGATATCGGTCGCCACTTCCTGGCCCAAGGGATTCGAGCCCGGCAAATTCGGGCCCGACGCCACTTGCTGCAAACCTGGGACGCGGCGGCGGGCCGTGGTTCGGCGGCCGAGCGAAATCCGGATGACCCGACTTACTTTCAGACCTCCTACGCCGCCAATGTCCTGATCGACTCGGCCGATAACGTCGCCGTGACGAAAATCAGTGAACGGCGCGAGGTTGCACAACCGACGGGCCCCAGCACGGAACCGACACCATGAGTTCTACCAGTTCAGCCGAGCAGGCCACGTCCAAAGGATACTTTGGAGAGTTGGCTGAAGTAATCGACAGTCGCTGGCGCCACTTCTGGTTCTCCCCCGGAGATCCGCTGACCATGAGCACCGTCCGGGTCGTGGCCGGCATCTTGTCACTCTATTATCTGCTGACATTTTCCGTCGACTTGGTTTCTTGGTTCGGACCCGAGGGGCTGCTGCGTCGGGAGTCGGCTTCGCGGCTGATGACCGACTTCGGGCAGGAGGTGGTCTATCGCTTCTCCCTGTTTCAGGTCTCCAATGATCCGACCTATCTGTGGCTGGTTCATGGAGCGAGTATCTTAATCGCCCTGGCCTTCACGGTCGGACTCTTCACTCGACTGACCTCCGTCCTGACACTGCTGACCTTACTTTCCTACACCCACCGGGCCCCGATGATTACAGGGTTCCTCGAACCCGTTCTCACCTTCGTTGTGGCCTACCTCTGCATCGCCCCCAGCGGACGTTACCTTTCGGTCGATGCCTGGCGTCGTGGAATTCCCCTTCCCGGCCCCGACCCGAAACTCGAACAACATCCGTTCGGGATCAATTCGGTGTTGGCCAATCTGGGATGGAGGCTACTGCAGGTCCACTTGATTGCCTTCCATGTGATGATCGGGTTCGCCATGCTGGCCGGAGAGACGTGGTGGATCGGTGAAGCCGTCTGGTGGCTGATCGCTCATACCGAGTCACGACTGGTCGACCTTACCGTGCTCGGGTCCACCCAGGTCGGACTGTATTTCATCAACTTCCTGACTCACCTGATCGTCGCCTACATGTTCTTCTACGGCCTATTGGTCTGGCGCCCACTCGCCTTTCCCCTGGTGGTGATCGTCTCGCTGTTGATCTGGACCTTTCTCGCCCTCGTCACGGGTGCCATCGGCTATTGTGCCCTGATGTTTCTCCTGAACGTCACCTTTGTTCCATCCGATCGGCTACGGGGATGGATGGAAGGTTGCTGTCAGCGATCGGGCTCGGGACAGGCCAAGTCATCGAGCGCGTAGGCGGTAACCGGGCGGATCAGTAACTGGGCGGGGCGGTGACCGGGCCGAGCGGTAGCTGTGCGGGGCGGAATCCGAGGGGGAGTGGCAACCAGACGAATCGGATTCCGGGCGTGTGTGGAAACCGGGGCAAGTGTCGGCTAAGGTAGGGCGATGCCGAAATCATTCGGTCATTCCTTTGGCCACGAGACGCCTGCCTGGAGACTTTCCCCCCATGCCCCACTCGATCGCTCGACGAACGTTCCTGACAACGGCCGCCGCTGGAACCGCCACCGCGCTTGCCGGTTTGCGGCCCGCCACGGCCATCGAACCGATTGAACGCCCCGGCACTTCGAACTTCCTCTTCAGCTTGGCGGCCTACAGCTACCGCGAACTGCTGCAGGGAGCGGATGCTCCCCTGACGCTGACCGATTTCGCTCGGGACGCGGCCGCCATGGGACTCGATGGAGTCGAGCTGACCTCGTATTACTTTCCGACTCCGATTGACCCCGCTTATCTCCGCAATCTGAAAGGGCAATGTTTTCGGATGGGCCTGGATGTCTCGGGAACGGCCGTCGGAAACGACTTCGGTCTCCCCGAGGGTCCCCAGCGTGATCGCGCGATCGCCCAGGTGAAGCAGTGGGTCGAGTATGCCGAAATGCTCGGGGCACCGGTCATTCGAATTTTCGCCGGACATGTTCCGCGCGGAGAGGATCCGGCTCCAGCCAAAAAGCGGATGATCGAGGCGATGGAGGAATGCTGTGAGTACGCCGGCACCCATGGAATCCATTTGGCTTTGGAGAATCATGGCGGTCCGACCAGCACGGCCGAAGGAATGCTCGAGTTCATCAAGGGGGTCCAGAGCCCCTGGTTCGGCGTCAACATGGACACGGGAAATTTCCATACCGACGATATCTATGGCGATCTCGCCAAGATCGCTCCCTACACGATCAATGTCCAAGTGAAAGTGGTCATTCGACCAGCCGGAGGGGCCAAGGAACCGACGGACTACCAACGGCTCGCGCAAATCCTCCGAGATGTCAACTACCGCGGCTATATCGTGCTCGAATATGAGGAACCGGGCGACCCCCGCGAGGAGTGTCCTCGCCACGTGGCCGAGTTGCGAGAGGCCTTCACCTGAGTCGCGAACTCCCCTTGCCCTGGGGGTGCCTGAAAAATAGATGACATCCCCCACGCTGATCTGCTAGGATCAACGCAATCGGGGTGGAGCGTGGCTCTCGGTTGGGCCACGATTGGGCATTGGGCCACGTTGGCACGAAGTGACTCTTGAGGGAGGCGAGCGACATGAAGAAGTTCATGGTGGTGGCGTTGGTATCGGTCCTGATGGCCGGCCAATCGGCCGTGGGAGCCGATGAGGGTTGGATCGTTGATTTCCAGGAGGCCCAGAAGCGGGCCGCCGAGGAGGGGAAAAGCATTCTCATGGAGTTCACCGGTTCCGACTGGTGCCCCCCCTGCAAAAAGCTCAAGGCCGAAGTTCTCGACACGGAAGTATTCAAGACGAAAACTCCAGAACACTACATCCTGCTGAAGCTCGATAATCCTCGCGACAAGTCACATCAGTCGGAGGAAGAAATTGCTCAGTACCAGAAGCTGAGTGCCGAGTACAAGGTGCGGGGCGTGCCGACGATCATTCTGGCCGATCCCCAAGGAAAGCCGTTCGCTCAGATGGTTGGCTATGGGGGCGAGCCGGCCGACGCGTATGTGAAGCGATTGACGGACCAAGCGGCGGTTCGCGAACAGCGAGATGCCGCCCTCGCCAAGGCGGAACAGGCGTCAGGCCTCGAGCGGGCTCGGTTGTTGGACAAGGCGGTCAGCGTGGTGGAGCCCGATCTCGTGGTTGCCCAGTATGACGAGGTCGTGCAGCAGATCATCGTCCTCGACGCCGATGACGAGGCGGGGCTCAAGTCGAAGTACCAAGGACTGGTCCAGCTGAACGAAGTTCGAGCGGCCCTTCAGGAGGCCCGAAGCTCGGCTTCCACTCCCCAGGAGGTCATCGAGAAGCTGGATGATTTGATCACTCAACTCCAGCCAACCGGCGTCGGGCTCCAGGAAGTGCTCTACCAAAAGGGAGCCATGCAATTTGCTGTCGATAAGGAAGCCTCCAAGGCAACTTTCGAAGCGGCGTTGAAGGTAGCCCCCGACTCTCCAATGGCGCGTCAAATCGAGCAAGTCATCCACTTGCGATTTCCCAAAGAGGAACCGGAATCTCCCTAAGGCTCAAGGGATCGATGGCGGCTATCGTGCCGCGCGTGCCGAGTCCAAGTACTTCTTGAATTCCGGCCAAGGCCGAGTATTCACCACGTCGTGCCGGGTGAGACCGGCACGGCGTGCTTGGAGTACGCCGTACCGCATCACGTTGAACTGCTGCGTGCTGTGGGCGTCGCTGTTGATCACGATGAGGATCCCCATCTTCTTGGCCATCGCGCAGTGGACGTCGTGCAGATCGAGCCGCATGGGGTTTGCGTTTAATTCCAGCAGTTTTCCATGTCTCTTGGCGGCTTGGAACACCGCCTCCAGATCGACCTCGTATGGCTCGCGGCGATTCAGAATGCGCCCGGTGGGATGGGCCACGGCATGGACGGAGGGATGTTCGATCGCCCCCAGAATCCGTTCCGTAATTTGTGCTCGCGACTGCTTTTGTCCGTAGTGCACGCTGGCCAGAACCCAGTCGGCTTCGGCCAGCACGTCGTCGGGCAAGTCCATTCCCCCCGCTTCGAGAATATCGCATTCGATTCCCTTGAGGACATGGATCGCCTCGCCGACTCGCTGCCGCACCTCGTCGATCCGCTTCCACTGACTTCGTAGCTTGGCGGCATTGAGTCCTCGAGCCATGGTGACGCGCTGGGAATGGTCCGTGATGGCGATGTATTCCAAGCCCCGCTGGATGGCTGTCTCGACCATGTCGTCGAGCGTTGCCTTGCCATCCGTGGCTTGGGTGTGCATGTGCAGGTCGCCTCGAATGTCACTCAGTTCCAGCAACTCGGGAAGCTCTCCCGCTTCCGCCCACTGAAACTCTTGTCGCCCTTCGCGCAGTTCCGGTGGGAACCAGGGAAGGCCCAGAGCGGCGTAGACCTCTTCTTCGGTGGCCCCGGCGACACGGACGTACTCGTCCCCGGAAGCACCGACGTCCGCGTCCTTGGAAACACCGACGGAGTCACCCCCGGAAGCACCGACGTCCTCGTCTCCGGCTACTCGATAGACCCCATATTCGTTGATCTTCAGCCCGGCCTGCTTGGCTCGGCTCCGCAATTCGACATTGTGTTCCTTGGAGCCGGTGAAGTACTGCAGGGCGGCCCCGAACGATTCGGCCGGGACGACTCGGAGGTCCATTTGCAGTCCCGAACTGACTCGAACAGACATCTTCGTGTCACCTCGCCCCAGGACCTCCTCGACTTCCGGCAACTCGGCCAGCCGGTCCATGACGGCCTGGGGGTCGGAGGCACAGGCGAGGATATCGAGGTCCCCCACGGTTTCTCGACCGCGCCGGTAACTTCCAGCCAGTTCCAACTGCTGTATTCCGGGGACGGTGGCGAGATGTTCCCGAAGCTGCCGGGCGATCTCATCGGCATTGGCCCAATAGATCCGCTGGTCGGCCGTGGCCGCCAGACGCATGTGCTCCAGGATCGACTGCTCGGTTTTCTCTCCAAACCCCTTTAGTTCACGGACCTTGCCCGCTCGGCAAGCTGCTTCCAGTGCCGGGAGCGATTCGATTCCCAGTTCTCGGTAGAGGGCGGCCGCTTTCTTGGGACCCAAACCCGGAAGGCGGAGGAGGGAGAGCACGCTCTCGGGAATTTTTTCCAGTAGTTCCTGCAATTGCGGCAGTGAGCCGGTTTGAACCAGCGTGACGCACTTCTCCGCCACGCTTTCCCCAATTCCCGGAAGCTTCTTCAGACGGCTTGCATCTTCCTGGACAATCGTCGCGATGGAATCGGTCAAATCCCGAATCGTCCTCGCCCCGTTACGGTAGGACCGTATCCGGAAGGGATTCGCGCCCTGAAATTCGAGCAGGTCGGCCAGCATCTCGAGCGTATCGGCGATTTCGCGGTTAGTCATCGGGGGGGTCGTTTCTCGTTTCCATGGTCGGGCGGGCCGTCGGTGAGCGGGAGAGACCCGATCAGGCGTGAATTTCCACAATGTCCTTATCGTGCACGACATAGTCTCCCTTGACGGTCGTGCCGGGATGGACCTGCGACCCCCACACGCGGGCGAATTTCAAATTGGCCGCCAAATCGCGATGGACCAATTCGGCCACGTCGAGCAACGTTCCGCCGCGACGGACCGTGAAGGGCCGCTCCATGTCGGGATCCTTCTGAGTCGGCTGCTTCGTGTAAACTCGCACCACGTCCATCGCCTGGTACACCGCCTCCCGCAGAGGCTCCAAGCCCTGACCATGCAGGGCCGAGATGGAAAACTCCTCAAAGTCCAGCTCGAGGAATTCGCGGAGCAGTTCCAGTCGAGCCGCCGCGTCGGGATCATCGACCTTGTTCAACAGCAAAAAAGTGCGAGTGAAGGATCGGCCGATATCGTTCTCGTCCAAATAGGTTTCGCGCCCCAAGCCGGTCTTGGTATCGGCGAAACGCTCCAGAACTTCCCCCAGTTGTTCGGCACCATCATCATTGGCCAAGTCCGCCATCAGCAGGACTAGATCCGCTCCCCGCACCAGCCCCTGGACGGATGGGTCAAAGAAGTCCTTCGTGATCGGGGGGGTATCGATGAGCTGGACCATCACGTCTTCCCACGGCATCATGCCGGGGGCCGGCTCACGCGTGGTGAATGGATAGGGTGCGACCTCGGGAGTCGCTCGAGTGAGCGAGGCCAGCAACTGGCTCTTGCCGCTGTTGGGCGGGCCGATCACAACCGCTCGGCCAGCTCCTTGCCGAGGAATGCGGACGCCGGGCCCTCGTTTCCCAGCCCCCTTCTGCTGCTCGGCCTCCTTCTTGATCCGGCTGATCTTCTGCTTCAGCTCGGCCTGCAGCTTGTCGGTCCCCTTGTGCTTGGGGAGCTCCCGGTACATGACCTGCAGGCAATGGAGTTCTTCCTCCGGGGTCGTTGCCTGACGGTACTCTTGTTCTGCCTTGTGGTACTGGGGAGTTAGATTGGCCGGCATGACCGGTGCCGCCTTGTTGTTCGGAACCTTAGATGCTCAGTCCCTTGTTGTTCGGTACACCGACGGAAGGGAGTCCACAATCAAGCGTTTTCCAAGCGTTTTCGGATCAAGTCTCTTTCGAGTCAGTCGTCTTCATATTCGTCGTCGAAGTCGTCGCCGTTCTCATCGGGAGAGCAGCGATTCTTGATCATCGTAACTTGATTTCCTTGATCATTGAAGGTGACATCATCCATGAAGGAACGCATCAACAGGACCCCGCGGCCGCTCGGCTTGGTCAGGTTCTCCGGATCGGTCGGGTCGGGGAGACTGTCCGGATCGAATCCGTTGCCGTCGTCCCGGACCACGAATGTCGCTTCCTCCGGCGTCAGGCGGATGTGGACATGAATTCTTCGGTCACGGTAAGGGGGGATATGACGGCGTTCTTCGGCGAGCTTGGCGAATTTACCGTGATCCTCCTCGCGGAGGCTCGAATCGAGTTCCAGGTTCCCGTGGTAGTAGGCGTTCAACAGGGATTCTTCCAAGGCGATGGCAACTCGGAATTGATCGGAATCATCACAGATCGTCATTTGCAACACGCCTTGACGCAAATACCGAATCAAGGAGTGGATCAGTTCCAGGTCATTGGCCAGATCGAATCGGCATTCGTGATGATTCATGTGCGTCAGCAGGCGGCGGTGTACCAGTTCTTCCCGGTACACCTCCAACATCCGAGGCACGATCTCCATCAGTTCGTCGGCCAGGGTACTCTTGGGGATGTAACTGTCGGCTCCATGGCGGAGAGCCTTGACGGCGATCTCTTCACTCCCCTGGGCTGTCATCAAGATGACGGGAAGCTGAGGGTGTTTCTCCTTGAGCACCGAGACCAGTTCCAAACCATCGACCTCGGGCATCTGCAGGTCGGTCAGCACCAGGTCGGGCAGGTCGGCCTCGCATTGCCGCAAGGCATCTTTTCCGTCGACCGCCTCGAGAATGACCCAGGCCGCTTCCCCCTGCAGGATTTCGCGGACCATTCGACGGTCGAGCGCGGAATCGTCGACGACTAAAATTTTCGTCATGAAGTCATGCCTCAATTTGTCCCCCACCGTCCCAGTTCGTCCGGCAACTCTCCCCAGCAGGCTCCGTCCCGATTGCGAAAAGTAGCTCGCTCGCCACTCCCCTCAGGTCGGGTGAGGGTTCCGTCGTGCCGTCGGCCACACAACGCCTCCCCCCGGTATCGCTCCGCCACCTGCCTCGCTTGCCACCTCGGCAAGGCTCTGCGACGATAGGGCGCTCCGGCGACCGGAATCACCGGCGAAATCCGGAAAGCATCCGGAAAGCATCCGAAAAAACCGGGAAAGATCCGGAAAACTCCGCCGATGCGGCCGGAACCCAACGGGGTAAGTCTACCAGAATTTCGGCGGTGGTCGACGAATTCCTGATCTCACCTGAGGTGGAACCTTCCGGTCGAGCGTGAAATCGGATCGAATATTTCGTTTGTAGCGACTAAGTGTGGGAGTACCAACATGATGAAATTGGGGTTCGTCAGTGCGATTTTTCCCGAGCTATCGCTGGAGGAGGTCTTGACCTTCGCGGCCGAAACCGGCTTCGATTGTGTGGAAGTGATGTGCTGGCCCGTCGGCAAGGCGGAGCGGAGGTATGCCGGGGTCACTCATGTCGACGTAACCCAGTTTGACGATGCCCAAGCCCAACAAGTCCAACAGCTTGTCCGTTCGACCGGAGTCGAAATCAGCGCGCTGGGATACTATCCCAATCCCCTGACTCCCGACCTCGAGGAAGCTGGGAAGTATGCCGACCACCTCCGCCGAGTCATGGATGCCACCAAATTGCTGGGTCTAAGCACCACGACCAGTTTCGTCGGTCGGGATTGGACCAAGTCGGTCGACGACAACTGGCCCCGTTTCCTGGACACTTGGCGACCCCTGGTCGAGCATGCCGAGAAACTGGATATTCGGATCGGAATCGAAAACTGCCCCATGTTGTTCTCCGCCGACGAATGGCCCGGCGGGAAGAACCTGGCAACGACGCCCGCCATTTGGCGACGCATGTACGCGGACATTCCGAGCCCCCACTTTGGACTCAACTTCGATCCCTCCCATCTCATCTGGCAGCAGATGGATTACCTCAAGCCGCTCCGTGAGTTCGCGGATCGAATCGTGCATGCTCATGCCAAGGACGTCCGCATGGACCGCCATCGACTCGACGACGTCGGGATCATGGCTCACCCGAACCAATATCACACGCCGAAGTTGCCCGGAATGGGGGATGTGAATTGGGGGCAGTTCTTCAGCGTGTTGACCGACACCGGCTACCAGGGTCCCGTCTGCGTGGAAGTGGAGGATCGAGCGTATGAGGGGAGTCTCGAGCGAAGAAAGGCCTCCCTGATTCAAAGCCACTCGTACCTCCGCAACTTCCTTCCCAAACAACCATAGCCCGTTTGAATTCAGAAGGTCCATGAAGGTCCATGAACGCAGTGCAGGGGAAGCGTCTGGCTGGCAAGGTCATTGTCATCATCGGTGGCACCTCGGGGTTGGGGCTGGCCGCGACTCGAGTCTGTCTCGATGAGGGGGCTCGAGTTCTCGCGGTAGGGTGGAACCAGGAGGTGGCACCCGGAAACGCCGAATCCCCCGGGGATGCCGAGTCCGCCGGAGCCGCCCCAGCCCATGCGATCGCAGTGGCGGGGGATCTGCCCATCGGGGAGAATCTCCACATTTTGTCCGCTGATGCTCGAAATCCGGTGACGGCCCCCGAGGCGATCTTGGAGGCGGAGCGGAGGTGGGGAACCTTGGACGGCCTGTACCACGTGGCTGGCGGGAGCGGGCGGCGCTTCGGTGACGGTCCGCTTCACGAAGTGACCGATGCCGGCTGGTCGGAGACGCTCGACTGGAATCTCCACTCGCTCTTCTACTCCTACCGAGCCGCCTGCCAGTATTGGCTGCGGCAGGGTCGAGGAGGAAGTCTGCTGGGGCTCAGCTCGGTCCTGGCAACTCGCCCCGCTCCACGCCACTTCGCCACCATCGCCTACGCCGCGGCCAAGGGAGCGATTCAGTCCCTGACCACTTCCATCGCATCCTATTACGCAGCGTTCGACATCCGAGTGAATGCGATTGCGCCGGGATTGTGCGATACGCCGATGGCCCGCCGAGCGGTCGGGGACCCGCAAGTCCGACACTATGTTGAATGCCGCCAGGCTTTGGGGGGTGGCCGACCGGGAGAAGCGGCCGATCTGGATGGAGCCGTGGTCTACTTCCTATCGGACGAATCGCGATTCGTCACGGGCCAAGTACTGGCCGTGGATGGAGGTTGGTCGGTGGCCGATCTACCACCGGAGAACACCAGTTGACGTCTTGTTCCCCCCGGCGGCCGATCGATCGCTCGACGAGTTCGTTGCCACGCTGGCCCGCAAATGGTTCCCGCAAATGGTTCCCGCAAGTGGTTCCCGCAAATGGCTCCCAAAATTCTTCCCAATATGGCTCCCCGAATGTGTCCCAAAATCATTTCCTCCATGGTCTCGTAAGCTTCGTCATTGGTCCGTACCGCGATACCGCTTTCACCCCGAATCAGCCCTGACCGAGAGCACCTTGAACAGTAACCCCTCCCCAAACGAAAACGCGAACAAGAGCTCGAGCCGAAGCTCGAACGAAAGCTCAAGCACCGCCCCAACAAGCAGTGGCCCGGTAACCGGCGGGACACGGGAGAGTGCTTCCGAGCGGTATTGGCAGGCCTGTGCCGAGATCCTGGACGTGGTCCGTTCGCAGCAGGCTGCTGTCGCGGAGGCGGCCGATTGGTTGAGTGATTCGATTCTGGCGGGCCGAGTCGTCCATTTGTTCGGCGCGGGTCACAGTCGCATTTTGGTGGAGGAGATGTGGCCCCGGTATGGTTCGTTTCCGGGCTTCAATCCGATCGTTGAACTCTCGCTCACCTTCCACAACCTCGTCGTGGGGGCGAATGGGCAGCGCCAGGCGATGTACTTGGAGAACGTACCGGGATTGGCCTCCCGAATCCTTCGCAACTTCGTGCTCAAGTCCTCCGACAGCGCGCTGATTGTTTCGTCGAGCGGCACCAGTTTGGTGGCCGTGGAAATGGCAGAACAGTTCCAGCAGCGAGGGATCCGAGTGGTCGCGATGATCAGCCGTCGGCATGGCCAGACGGCCGCTTCACGGCGTCCGGATGGGAAGAAATTGGGGGATTTCGCGGACTTGGTTCTCGACACGGGGGCTCCCGAGGGGGACGCGATGGTCACGATTCCCGGCCTGGAGACTCCTGTCTCCCCCGGATCGACCGTCGGTGGGTGTCTGCTGATCAACGCGCTGAAAGCGGAGATTGCCACTCGACTGACCCAAGCTGGTTCGCCCCCTCCGGTCCTGACGGCCGGAAACGTCGTGGGGGGGGACCGCTCGGCCGAACTGTTCGAATCCGCCTATGACGAACACGCTCGACGCATGGCCCGTCTTTACGACCACCCAAGTTTGACAACTCGCGAACCTTGACGAACGCTTTTACTGGGGTGAATTTGGGTTGCTCAGTCCTGGCTCGCGGGCCGGCCGACGCCGCGCCCACGAACTCCCGCCACTCAGGGCAGCCTTGACGCGCTGAAGGACCTTTTTCGATGCAACCGATTCCACTTCGCACCACGGTGATTGGCAGTTACCCGTTTCCCGGTTGGCTGGAACTGGCGGCTGAACAACTGGAGCGGTTTGGTCCGGCAGATCTGGAAGAACTGCAAGAAGACGCCGTGACGGTGGCGATCCAAGATCAGCTTCGAACCGGGCTGGACGTCATCACCGACGGCGAACAGTCGCGACTCGATTTCAATCTCTCCTTTTATGGATTCTTGGAAGGGATCGATCTGGAGCAAGCTCCTCCACGTCGCTTCGGACCTCCGGCTCATGATCAAAGGGGGCGGCATCAAGTCATCGCTCCCCTGGCCGCCCCGCGAGGATTGGGAGCGGTGGAGGAATTCGAGCGACTCCAGCGACTGACCAGAAACCTGCCTGGAACCGATCCGGGAACTTCCCAGGACGCGACATCTGGAAGCTCGATGTCCCAGGAGTGTTCGGTCCCCTCGCGGGTTGCGTTGAAGGCGAGCGTCCCTGGGCCCTCTACGCTCAGTGGCCGGCTCACTCCTGGAGGTCCTTACGCGGATCGCTTCGAAGTGGCCGAGGGGCTGCTGCCGCTGGTTCGAGACGAACTCGAGAAACTGGTGGCCGCCGGATGCCGGGAACTGACGGTCGATGAGCCGTCGATGAGCTGCTATGCGTATCGGGAGGACCGGCGACGGTTCGTCGACCTCTTCAATCGCACCGTCCAGCCGATTGTCGGCAAGTGCCGCTTGTCCACGCACCTCTGTTTCGGAAACTACAAGGGGCACGCCGTCGCCCCCCGCCGATATGCCCCCATG
>JBJHCD010000068.1:0-2062 GCA_050485845.1 Pirellulaceae bacterium
ACGGGGAACGATCACGCGAAAACTATCGGTTGCGTCACGGCAGGTTGCGTACACGCAATGGCTCGTGCTTACTCCGGTCACGATCAGTGTGTCAATCCCCAGCCCCGTCAGCATCTCATGCAGATAGGTCCCCTTGAAACAAGAAGCAAAGCGTTTGCGAAACAATTTTTCGGTTGGTCGTCGGCCCACGCGAGGATCAAGCTCGAGCAACCCGACGTCGTCTGGACCAAGCTGCATGGCCAGTTTTCGATCGTGCGGGCTGACAGGCGCGGCGGGATCATAATCGAACGTGCTGAAAAAAATCGGGAGCGCGGCCCCGCGAGCCGCCTCCAGCACTCGGCACGTTGCTTCGACGACCGAATCGAGCGGGCTGCCCATCTGAGTGGTCGGCTTCGTCCAGAACAAGGCAAGATCAATCACCAGCACGGCGGGCCGCTCACCGAAGCCGACTCGCCCCGCCCAATTTCGACCGATATATATCTCCCTGAGCTGCTCGAGGTGTGCTCGTAGAGGTTGCCGCAGTTCCTCGGGCAATCGCAACTCGGCCGATCCGAACTGATGATCCGAGCAAAAAAAGGTTCCGGACATGCATGAGGTTCCTTAATTCGGTTGACGCACGAAGAAGGAGGGACGTGGGAATTGCCGTGCCGACCGCCAAGATCGCAAAGGAACGTTCTCAACGCGCGTTACTCCAAGTCTCAAGTGCACCGCGGCCATGGGATTGCGCCCGCGATGCATGGTCGAGCCGGGAATCGCGTGGGAGCGTGTCTTTATTGTCGGAGAGTCGCGCACGTCCCATTTCACCAGGAGAAGACATCCTCGGGAAGAACCAGCGAGTAGCTTGACAGTCGATCTACACAATGTAAAACTACAGCCTGTAGAATTTCCAGGCTTCGGGAGCAGTGACCGTGCGAATCTCTGGCCGCCAATTGGCAATCATGAAAGCACTCTGGGAACACGGAGAAGCCTCCGTGGCTCGGATTCAAGAACTTCTCGAGATCGATCCGCCGCTGGCCTACTCGACCGTCGCCACGGTCCTTTCGCGGATGGAGCGGAAAGGATTGGTCACTCATCGCAGCGTGGACCGCCAGTATCTTTACCGGGCCGCGGTGAGCCGCGATGAGGCCGGGCAAACGATGGTCGAAGAAGTTGTCCGTCGCATTTGCGACGGCAGCCCCTCTCAGCTCGTCAATCATCTCCTGGAAACCGATCAGGTTTCCGCGTCGGAATTGCAGCGTATCAAGGAGCTGATCAAGGAGCACGAGGCCCGGCAAAAGAAGGGGGGGCCCAGGGGATGACTCTGATCGTGGCGGCAACTTTGCTTTGCGCGTACCTGCTTACCTATGCTCTTCACTCGACCGCCGCCTTGGCGTGTGCGTGGCTGGCTCTGGGAAAGTTTCGCGTACTGGCGACCCCTGAATGGCGAGTGCAGGTCTGGAAGCTGGCCATTCTGGCGCCGATTATTACGTCGATTGTGGTTACCTCTACCCGGTGGCCTCATTTCGGGCCGGAGTTTGCGCTGGGCCATCTGACGGAAGACTCGCGCGGGGTGGCCACCCAGATCATGGAGCCCAAGCCGAGTCCGGCGTTGGCCGAATTCTGGGGCGTCGCGGCAGCTCGCGAGATCAGCATGGCGCCGGACGGTGTCCAAGCGGACCTTGCCAGCGAGCCGATCTCTGTCGTTCATCCAGCCCTGGCATCCACGCAGCGGACCGGCGCGGGGATCGGCTGGGAGCAGTCGTGGGTGCTGGGGATTGCGCTTGCCTGGCTGTTCGTCTCGGCCGTCGGCCTGACGAAGCTAGCGATCGAGTGGCAACGGCTGTGCCGACTTCGCGGAAGCGCTTCTCCGATTAGGAATTCACACCTGCTCGAGGCGCTCCGACAGCTTTGCGGAAAGATGTCGCTTCGACGGGACGTAATTCTGTTATCGAGCCCCCGAATCGGTAGCCCGCTGACCGCGGGAATTCTGAGTCCGTTCATCGTGCTGCCTCGAGGTTCCCACGTGCGGGACCTGAGGTTCACCTATGCCGAGTACGAAGCCATCTTGGCCCATGAACTGGCC
>JBJHCD010000068.1:2072-12377 GCA_050485845.1 Pirellulaceae bacterium
CACATCACTCATCGTGATGCCTGGTGGAACCTGCTGATTCAGTTTGTTTGCCGAGTTGGCTTTTTTCAGCCGCTGAATTTCATGGCGGCCAGAGAGATTCGTCAGCAGATGGACTTTGTCGCTGATGCTTCCGCGGCGCACGTCCTGGGGGAGAGCACCACACTGGCTCACTGTCTGATTTGTTATGCCGAAAAACTGAGTGACTCGGTCCGGCGGCGGTCGGCCGTCGCGGTCCTGGTCTCCGGGATGGCCGTCTTTGCATCGACACTTGGCCGACGCATTGAGATGTTGCTCGACGATCGGCCCATCGCGGCACCATGCTCGCCACGGGGCCGCGTCGTCCTCACGACAGGCGTATTGCTGGGTCTGTTCGCAACGACGCTGGTGGCTCCGCGCGTGGTCCGTAAGGTCTCTCCTCCTCTTTACAACAACCATTCCCAATCGTCGAAAACAGTAAGGGACGAAGAAATGAACAAGAGTCTGGCTACGCTGATGGTGGTCACGGGTTTCGCCTTGCCAGTAGCCGCGGAGGAGGTGCCGGCGGGGAAACAGGCGGTGACACGGACGGAACCGGTGCCGCTCAAAACAACCGCCGATGAGCTCCCTGGTGGAATCCGCGGGTTCAACGGAATGCTCGTTGGCCGCGTGGCCGCGAAGGACGCCGAGAAGGGGACGTTCACGGTGAAGGTCGATGCCGTCGCCCGCGTCTGGGAAAACAGCCGCGCGGAGGATCCCCGGAGCGTCGTCGGCAAGACGCTGGACATCAGCGGAGTATTCGGGCGGTTTCTGGACGTGCTGATCGTGACTCGCGTCGGAGAGACGGTCGAGTTCGAGTGCAAATACGATGATGGTCGCCTCGTATTCCCCGGCGAACTGCTGCGAAAAGTGGCCCCCTATGATCCCGAGGATTATCCGACGCTTCCGGACACCTTTCGCGGGTTCAAAGGACTTGTCGCCGCGGAAGTGATCAAGAAGGATCCCGAGACTTTCGAAGTGATCCTGCGCGTGGATCAAGTCCGCGAGGTGTGGGATGGGAACCGAGCCAGGGAAGCGAAAATCATTGAAGGGAAATCCGTGATGCTCGCTGGATTTTGGAATCGCCGAGAAGCATTTCACGATCTGAAGGTCGGCGCGACGATCGAAGTGGGAATGAACCACGCCACGCTTCGCAGCGACCACCTTACGGTCATCGAAGGGATCCGAACCATCAGGGAACGACAGGAAAGACCGGAAAAGGGTGAGGCGCGCGGGACGGAGCGCGGGACGGGTGGCGGTGTGTCTGATGCGCAACGCGGGTTCCGAGGCATGCTGGTTGGTCGGCTCGTGCAAAAAGATATCGAACGGGGGACGTTCACGATTACCGTCGATGCCGTGCCTCGCGTGTGGGACAACAACCAGGCAGACAATCCCAAGTCTCTGATTGGAAAGGACGTCACGATCGACGGGGTCAGCGGGCGATTGGTCGATGCAATGGTCGTGGCCAGAACGGGTGAGACATTTGAATTTGCCGCGCTCGATGAAGGGGGGCCGCACCTCCATGTCGGCGAAGTCCTTTACAAGGTTGCTCCCGTGAAGCCAGGGGATTACCCCGTACTTCCCGATGAATTTCGCGGCTTTCGCGGCATGGTGACGGCCAAGATCGTCAGCAAGTCCGATGAACTGTTCGAGTTGATAGTCGAAGTGGAGCGGATTCACGAAACGTTCGGGGAGAACCAGGCACGAAATCCTCCATCGGTGGTCGGTAAGCGAATCATGCTGGGCGGTTTCTGGAACCGCCAGGAAGCGTATCATTCCCTCAGCGTGGGCGACACGATTCGCTGCGGGATGATGCACGGTCAACTTTTGAGCGATCACCTGAATGTGATGGAATCCTTGCGGAAACTCGACCAGAAATAGTCGGCCGCTGTCAAAAAGGTCAGCGATCGAGTCGTCCCCGACCTGTCCCGGCTTTCAGGCCTGGTGCTGAAGGGCGACAGAAGTCCGTCTTCCACCGTCCCCGATCGCACGACTTCAAGTGAACTTCATACGTATTCCGTTTTCTCGGCAGGTGGTCGATGCGAGTCCTCCTCAAGGTAAGTCAATCCGGGATGATCCCTGTCTGGTTGACACTCTGGTGCTGGGCGACAACCTACGCGGAGCAGGGCCAGCCCTTGCCACCCGCCACGGTGCGGTTCGCGGATGCGGAAACTCGCGAAGAAGCAGATTTCCAGCGGCACGTAAGTCCACTTCTGGGGCGTCTCGGCTGCAACGGGCGTTCTTGTCACGGTTCGTTCCAGGGGCAGGGAAACTTCCGGCTGTCGCTGTTCGGTTACGACTTTGCGATGGACCATCAGGCCCTCCTGGAACCAAGTTCCACCGGCAGCCAGGCACGCGTTGATGGAAGTCGGCCGAATGCCAGTTTGATTCTTCGCAAGCCCCTGCTCCAAGAGGCTCATGAAGGCGGGCAGCGGTTGAGCGAGGGTTCCTGGTCGCACCACCTACTTCGCCGCTGGATCGAGTCCGGAGCCCGGGCAACGGGATCGCCTCAGACGTTGAGTCAATTAGAGGTATATCCGGCGGAGATTCTCTTCGACGAAAAAACTTCCCCGATCCAACTGCGGGTGATCGCTCGGTGGGAAAACGGAGACCGCGAGGATGTGACTCCACTCTGCCGCTATCGGACCAATGATGATTCGGTGGTCACGGTCGATGACGATGGTGTGTTGACATCCATGGGAGCGGGTGACAGCCATGTGGTTGTCTTCTATGACAATGGCATCGCCGCCGTCCCCGTCCTGAGGCCCTTCCGAAGGGAACTCGTGTCGCGGGACGGGGCACGGGGGCCGTCAACCGATTCCTCCCGCGAGGAAGCGATGACGGAGGTGGATCGTCTGGTTCTGCAAAAGCTGCGGAAACTGAATCTCACGTCATCGGCACTCAGTTCCGATACGGAGTTTCTCAGACGCGTCAGCCTTGACCTCACGGGAACGCTCCCGACTCCCGATGAGGTCGAGCGGTTTCTTGGCGATCCATCCGATCAAAAGCGACGAAAAAAAGTCGACGAACTGCTGGAACGTCCATCGTACGCCGCCTGGTGGGCCAACAAACTGTGCGACTTTACGGGCTGCAACCCGGCCCAACAGGCCGAACTGGGGCAGGAATCGTCGGTTCAGTGGTACATGTGGATGTATGAGCGAATTCGAGAGAACGTCCCCTACGACGAACTGATCAGTCGAATTGTGTTGGCGACAGGCCGCGAGACGGGACAATCGTACGAGGATTATGCCGTCGAAATGTCCGCATACCACCGCGAGGCGGATCCAGTTGATTTCGCCAATCGGCAAACCATGCCCCACTACTGGACTCGGCGAACCATGCGCCAACCTGCCCAGGCAGCTGAGGCATTTGCCCACAATTTTCTGGGGATTCGCTTGCAATGCGCGCAATGCCACAAGCACCCATTTGCTCCCTGGACTCAGGCCGACTACCACAACTTCAGCGACTTTTTCGCCACCGTGAAGTACGGCGTTGCTCCCGAATCTCGAACGAGTTACCGCGAATTGGCCCGCCAAGTGGGGCTCGAGCCCAAGGGGGATGACGGTGTTGACATCACCAAGGAAGTGTTCAGGCAAACGTATCGCGGCCGCGTGATTCCCTGGCGCGAGTTGTATTTCGAGCCGCGATCGGGATCACGGACGCTCGATCTCCTGCGGAGCGGCCCCGTCACGATCCGTGGCGATCAGGATCCCCGCGAGCCCATCATGAACTGGATGGCTGATCCGCGGAATCCCTGGTTCGCGCGAGCCTTCGTGAATCGGGTCTGGGCTGGTTATTTTCACGTCGGAATCATCGATCCTCCCGATGATCTCAATCCCGCCAATCCGCCGAGCAATCCGGTGCTGCTCGACTGGCTTGTCTCTGAATTCATCCGGCATGATTGGGATATGAAGTGGTTGCATCGGACGATCACGACGAGCGCCACCTATCAGCGCAGTTGGGTTCCCAACGAAACCAATCGCGAGGATCGACGAAACTACAGCCGCGCCATCCCACGGCGGATGCCAGCCGAAGTCGTCTACGACAGTATCAAGCAGTCCCTCGCCTCGACCGAGCAGCGTGACGAAGTCCGCGCGGATCTTTCCCGACGGGCGATCGGCCACCTCTCCATGCGCTTGGCGGGCACCTACGCCATGCAGGTCTTCGGAAAACCGGATCGAGCCGTCAACTGCGACTGCGAACGCGTCAATCAGCCCAGTCTGTTGCAGGCGATTTTCCTGCAGAATGATCCTTTGATCGACGATCGGTTGGAAGAAAGTGGATGGTTGCGCGCGCTGGAACAGCAAGAAATGAACGGAACGTTGACGGTCACGAAGTCGCTCGTGCGCGAGGCCTGGTTGCGAACGTTCAGCCGGGAACCAATGGAAGCGGAATCCTTGCGGGCGGAACAGCATTTGGAGGCGTCAGCGTCCATCACCGAAGGGATCAGGGACTTAATGTGGGCGTTACTCAATTCCAAGGAATACCTCCTGATCCATTGGTCGGGCTTTCCACGGCATTGGCGGGCCGCGTGGTGAACACCGCCGCGCTCATCGTTGGGAGAAAATTAACCCGGTTAAGAGGACGCATCATTCGAGGGCTCAAGAGCGGGAAGGCGAATTGCCCTGGCTCGAACGAGCGTCAGTACGGCCGTAGTGAACGAACGGAAAGGTTTGCGAAATGTTATCAACTCGAACGATGAGCGTGCTCTTGTTTCTGGCCTGCGTGCTTCCGTCATCGCGGATTCCCGCCGAGGACAACCGCGAACGCGGTGCGGAGGAACTTTCCTTGCCTGGGATGTGGGAGTACTCGGCTCCACTGATCTCGCCCGAATTGCGAGAACGGGACCCGAGTCACGCCCAGAAAGACCCGACGGTTGTGTTTCACGAGGGACGCTGGCACGTCTTCATGACGGCGAAACTCGAGGGACGTTCGGTGATCGAGCACTGCTCGTTCGAGCGTTGGGAGGATGCCAACGCGTCGCGTCGTATGATCCTCAATGTCAGTGACAGCGCTTACTACTGTGCGCCGCAGGTTTTCTACTTTACACCGCACCGGAAGTGGTACCTGATCTATCAGGTCGGCATCCCCGGCTCGATGAAGATGTGGGTGGCATACTCGACGACGGACAACCTGGCCGATCCTACCTCGTGGACGGCGGCCCGCCCGATCCTCGATGGTGGCAAGGACGATCCTCGAGTCGTCGGCGGACTTGACTATTGGATCATCTGCGACGATGAACGAGCCTATCTCTTCCTGACCAGCCTGGATGGCAGGATGTGGCGTTTGTGGACTCAACTGCGGGAGTTTCCACGCGGTTTTGGGAACTGTGAACTTGCCCTGGAGGCCAGTATTTTCGAGGCCAGTCACACCTACAAAATCAAGGGACGCGACCAGTACCTGACGATCATCGAGGAAAATGGCCGCCGATACTACAAGGCCTACGTCGCCGACCGACTCGACGGGGAATGGAGGCCGCTGGCCGACACGGCCGAACGTCCCTTCGCCGGTTGGAACAACATCCGCCCTGCCGCCGGCGTCGAACCCTGGACCGACAACGTCAGTCACGGTGAGCTCCTCCGGGACGGAATCGACGAGAAACTTGTCGTCGATCTGGACAATCTCCGGTTCCTGTTCCAGGGGATGTGGGACAAGGACAAATCGGGCCAAGCGTATGGACAGTTTTCGTGGCGGATTGGATTATTGACACCGGCTGCGGAGTCACCGTAACAAGCAAATGATCATGTGATGGACCGTAAGGCACCTGGTTACTTGGAGTGTTCAATGCGCGGACTACGATATCGATACATGTCGCTTGTGGTGTTATTGCTCTCAGCAGTACTACCGAGCCTCGGTGCCACGGAGACGGGTGAGAAGACTCGGGTCGTATCCGTCATGCCCCGCGCTCAGGCCACGGACGTCGAGCTGGACGTCATCGTGCAATTCATAAGCGGTCCGGCGGCGGTCGCTCTCCATCTGGGCGAACAAGTCGGCAAGGAACTGCGCGCGCAGGCGGTTCACCTCCGTCAAAGGGCGAACGATCGTCCACCACAAAACGGGCGCGAGGACAAGGGTCAGGACCACCGCATCCAGCACGGACTCGAGCATGCGGGAGGAATGCTCTCCGAGCAGCCAGGGCAAGCTGACCATGACGGCATATTCGGATGCGAATACGACCACGAGCAGTGCCAGCCAGACAGCTATGGGGTATAGCTTCACACGGTCGCTCCGAACAGTGCGCCGACGCCCGCGGTGAGCGCCATCGCCAGCGCACCCCAAAAGGTGACTCGCAGAGCAGCCTTCACGACGGGAGCGCCACCCGCGTAAGCCCCGAAGCCGCCCAGGAGCGCGAGGAACAAAATGGCGAAGCCGGTCACGATGGGAATCAAAGCGACTCTTGGCGTGAGAAGGACGACGATGATGGGTAAGGCGGCACCAACAGCGAAGGTGGCGGCCGACGCGAATGCTGCCTGAATGGGCCGTGCCGTCGTCATATCCGAAATGCCAAGTTCATCGCGAGCATGAGCGCCGAGCGCATCGTGTGCCATGAGCTGCTCGGCAACTTGTTTGGCAAGCTCCGCGTCCAGACCACGTTTGACGTAAACCGCGGCCAACTCTTCATGCTCGAATGTGCCATCCGTGGCGATTTCCTTGCGTTCCCGCTCGAGGTCAGCCCGCTCCGTGTCGGACTGGGAACTGACCGAGACATACTCGCCAGCGGCCATCGACATGGCGCCCGCAACCAAGCCGGCAACACCGGCGACCAGAATTTCACTGCTGGCGGCATTGGCGGCGGCTACGCCGACGACGAGGCTTGCCGTCGATACGATTCCATCGTTCGCACCGAGCACCGCGGCGCGGAGCCAGCTTAACCTGTTTGGCTGCAGGCACTACGGACCACGGTCGATCACGGCCGACCGGATCCCGTACAATCAGGCGATCGCTCGCTCGTGGCAGGAGCAGACGCTGCTCAATATCGTGAAGCTACGCTATATGGATACCCCGTTCTTTGTGGATATCCCCCAGATTACCAGCGGCTACACGATTCAAGGCGTTGCCACGGCTAGTGGTGGTATCTTCCCGCCCGCGAATCCCGCCTCTTCGTTTGCACAGCAACTTGGGGCCAGCCTAAATCTGCAGGGGGGCTACCAGGACCGGCCGACGATTTCCTACGCGCCGCAGACGGGGTCGCAGTTCATCCGCAACTTGACGCAGCCGATTAATCCCGGATCGGTACTGTTTCTGCTTCAGTCCGGTTACCCGGCCGACATCGTTTTTGGCCTGACGGTCGAGTCGATCAACGGGGTCAGGAACCAGACGGTCGCGGGGGGCCAGATCCGACCCGCGGCTCCCGATTTTCCCTGGATCGTTCAGGCAATTCGCCGCGCACAGATTTCGGGGAATGTTGGCGTCCGCGTCACGCAAGAGGAAGGGAAAGACACCGTGGCGTTCTTTTTTCGCGACGAGAACGTCGATCCCACACTGGCGACTGAGCTTGCCGAGGTTCAAAAGACGCTTCGCCTCGATCCCGACGAGCACGAGTTCCGGATTGTCTTTGGAGCGACAGCCAGCAAGCCGAACGAGATTGCGATCCTGTCGCGATCCGCATTTTGTCGGAACTGTCCACTCATGTGCTAGTTCCGGTCGAACACGTTGCCAACGGCCATGCTCCTGACATTGGCGAAATGATTCACGATGTGGAGCCACCTTTTCAAGTCTTTAGTGGTAGCGAGAAGCCTCCGGACCCGTTTGTCACGGTCTGCTATGAGGGACATTGGTTCTGGATTGAAAAGAGCGACTTTCGCTCCAAACGAACTCTCGCCTACCTGCTGGTTCTCTTGGCCTTGGCGGATACCGGGGAAAAAGAGGGACTGCCAGTGATTACGATCCAGGCGAATTAGAAGGGAAGTCGCCCCGTTGAAAGAGTCAACACCGACGGTCAAAGCGCGCTGGATCAACCGGACGGTTGTGGGAATCATCCTGGCGACGTTTCTGTCGGATGTCAGCCACGAAATGGCGACGGCGGTGATGCCGCTGTACCTGGCATCGCTCAGTCTCGGCCCGATGGTGTTGGGCCTCATGGAAGGGCTCGCCGATTTGCTGATGAGCCTGTCTCGGTTGGCGGGAGGCGTGGTGGGGCATCACGTTCGGCGCAAGCGGCCGTGGACGGCACTCGGTTACCTCACGACCACGCTCGCCACCTCCAGCCTGGCATTGGTGCATGGTTTGGCGGCGCTGGTATCGCTCCGGGGAATTGCCTGGATCGGTCGAGGATTTCGCTCGCCGCTGCGTGACTTCATGCCTTTTACTTTAACCGGTTTGGGTACCATCAGGACGCCGAAGCCACCCCCGCCACCACTCAGGCGGAATGACGCTGCTGCTGCAATTGACGGCGACGTGACTGGATCTGGGGATCCCCCTGCAACGTTCTTAGCTCGTCCCGTAGTTCCTGATCCGTCATCCGCAATTCCCGCTCATGTAGCCACCACTGATACCCATAATCCAAAAACGCCAAGACGACCAATCCACCCGTGACATGCAGCGCCGTGCAAAGCAATGTGTTGCAGATAAAGTAGGCAAGTTCCGCCAACTCCAGTCGGTAACAAACCAGGATCTCGTCTTTCTGGGCCAAGATGCTGAGTGCCGCGATTCCGACGGTGAGCAGCAGTTTCAAAACGTTCATTAACATCTTCATGCCATGGCTCGGTGAGACCAACCGCTGCAGCCCCTGCCGAGGATCGACATGGCCCCAGTTGGGAACCGCCTTCGTCGGATGCACGAGAAACCCTCCTTGGCTCCAAAGGGTCAGCAGCAGACTGGCGAAAGCAATTCCCATCAGGGGAAACGCGATCCGCAGGCTCGTCCACGTGAGTTCGCGAATTTGAGCCGTGGCGGTTGAAATGTCCAAGGAGAGCGAGTGAGAGTCGCCAAGCTGACGGGAAGTCATCGCGGCAAACTGTTCCGCCAAGTCATGCCCGAGAAAGTAGAACGCGCCGACCAGCACGAATAACATCCCCGCGGAGGCCAAGTCATGGCTCCGAGGCGCCTGCCCCTCGCGACGGGCCTGCTGGCGGCGATGCGGCGTCGCGGGATGGATCTTCTCGCCTGATGTTTCTGCCATGTCGGTTCCGGTGACGGATCAGTTGCCCGTGACAAGTAACTGCTGTACCTGCTCGGTGAAGTCCTCGGCGTGCTGGTGAAAGACCCAAGCCACCGATCCAGCGGAGAGGAACAGCATCCCCAGGATCACGAGAGTATTGAGGCTGAGCCCAATCGCCAGGATGTTCACCTGGGGAATCGTTCTGCCGAGAATGCCGACCAAGACCACGGCCAAGAGCACGGCCAGCATGATCGGCGCGGCCACTCGAAGTCCCACGTCGAAACTCTGACGAACCGCCTCCAGGATCGCCCAGGAAAAACTCTCCATCCACATTGCCGCGCCGGGAGGAACCGAGCGAAAACTGGAGAGCATTGCTTCCAACACCTGATGGTGCCCATTCATGGTCAAGAAAAATGCCAAGGCCAGTAGTTCCAGCAGGCGGGAAGTAACCGGAATGTTCTCCTGACCCGTGCCGTCAAAAACTTGCGCCAATTGCAATCCGCTCGCCTGACTGATGACTTGTCCCGCCACGCGAAGTGCGGAAAAGAGAATGAAAATGGCGAGTCCGACCAGGAGTCCCAGCATCGCTTCCCGGATCAGCAGCACGAGGA
This sequence comes from Pirellulaceae bacterium, assembly GCA_050485845.1. Classification (GTDB taxonomy): domain Bacteria; phylum Planctomycetota; class Planctomycetia; order Pirellulales; family Pirellulaceae; genus JBJHCD01. The sequence goes on from JBJHCD010000068.1 coordinate 11,799, forward strand.
ACGATACCGAATTGTCCGGAAGGGGTTCGGCTTGCTCGAAACAGACAGGCGTAACCAAGAGGCTGATCAGCACCGCCAGCAGTCCCCGTACCATGACCGGAGCGTGATGGCCTAGAAATGCGGGGGCCGTGAGAAGAAGGCACCCGATTCGAGCGAGAACGAGCAGGAAGACTCCGAAGGCATGGGTCGAGCTGTCCAGCAGGTCCATGAAACAGCTACCCTCCCAACATCACTTGGGGAATATTGGTAATCAGGGTAGTGGAATAGTCGACAAGGTGCTGAAGGAGCCAGGGGAGTAGGAACGCAAGTGCCGCCAGCATGGCCAGCATTTTGGGGACCAAGGAAACAGTCTGATCCTGAACCTGGGTCAGCGCCTGCAAAAAACTGACCGCTAGTCCCACTAGCATCCCCACCGCCAGCAGCGGCCCGCCCAGCATCAGGCAAGTCAGCATCGCCTCGCGACAGAGATCGACCGCGGCTTCGGGAGACATGAGACGTTCGCACCTCGACGTTATGAGACGAAAACCACGGGGGTTGAGCTGGGTTACTGGGCTGGGTTAGTGAACTGGGTTGCTGAAC
>JBJHCD010000069.1:0-12265 GCA_050485845.1 Pirellulaceae bacterium
AAGGGCTTGCCGAGTTCGATTAGCCGATCGACCAATCCTTCGATGATCTGAATGTGCGTGTTGGTTTCCCCCGAACCGGTGATGATCAACAGTTTGCCCCGCAAGCCATCGGCGAAATGGATTGGAGCTGCCTGCTGATATCCTTCGGGATTGACTTCCTTGGTTCGCATGAAGATCTCTTGGAACCAAGCGTTGTAGAGATCGGGCTGGGGCTTGGGAACGACCGCGATCCCGACGTGATACGAATCGGGCTTGCGAAACAGGGCATTCAGCGTATTCGATCCGCCACCGCTCCAACCCCAAATTCCGACTCGGGAGAGATCGACATAGGGAAACCGGCGCCCCAGTTCCTGGAGTGCCGCTTCCTGTTCTTCGGTGGAGAGGGGGCCCAAGCTGCCGAAAATGGAGCGACGCCAGTCCGCTCCCTTGGGTGCCGGAGTCCCTCGATTGTCGATCGAAACCACCACATAGCCCAGGTCGGCGATAACGCGATGAAAGTCGATCTGACCGGTTCCCCATTCATCGAGAACTGTCTGCGCGTGGGGTTCCCCATAGACATAGACAAGGACGGGATACTTCCTGGATTCATCAAAATCCCTGGGTTTGATCAACCAAGCGTCCAGGGAAATTCCGTCGCCGATATCGAGCTGCAGGAACTCGGTTGGCTGGGAGATAACCTCTTGCATTCGTTCACGCAGGTCCCGATTGTCCTCGAGGAGACGGACCACGCGGTGCTCCGGCAACTCAACCAGTTCCACAACCGGAGGGTCGTCGAGTCTCGAATAGGTGTGGAAGGCCCACCGCGCGTCGGGCGAGAACTTGTAGTCATGCGTGCCGGCCTGATCCTCGGGTGTGATTCGCGTCAGTTCGCCGGAGCCGTCCAGTGGCACGCGGTACAGGTGCTTCTGCGTGGCGTTGTCCGGCGAAGCGTAAAAGTAGTACCAGCCTCTCTCTTCATCGACCACGCCACGTTCGATGACGTCATAATCGCCGGGGGTCAGCAGTGACAACTCCTTGCTCGTTCGCGAACCGAGATAAGCTTGTCTCCATCCCCCTCGCTCGCTGATCACGATGAACCGGTCGCCATCTTGGAGCCATGTCAAACCCGAGTTCTTCCCTTGGCTCGACTCGACCCAGGCCTCGTTGGTTTCCTGGTCGATCACTTCGACCTGACCTGATGGCGTTACCAACAGAAACTGGCGTTGATCCCGGAATCGACTGAACTTTTCCACCAGTATCTCGTCTGAGCTACCGGCCCAATCGACCTGTCCCAAGTAGTATCCTTCCTCGGGAGATTCAATGGGCAGCCAACATGGATCGTTGCCGGCGGAATCGACCACGCCGACGCGAAGTCTGGGGATCGCCTCTCCAACTCGTGCAAACCGGTGTTTTTCGACGCCGGGAAAGGATGGATCGTCCGGAACCAAGACAGCCCGCTGGCGGACGTCGTCATAGTGAGCTTCGACGAAGAGGATTCGGCTACCGTCAGGACTCCATTTTGGGTCGCGATAATGGATGTCGCTCTCAGGAGGGGATGTCAATAATTCCGTGCGCTCCCCGCTATCCACATCGCGCACGATCAGGTTGCGGCGTTCATGCTCCAGCCTTTGCTTTCCATCGGGCGACAACCGCTCCGAGCGGGCCGTGGATGGCACTTCCTCCGGTTGTGGTTCGGCAAGCTCTCCCGTGCGAACATCGTAAACTCGCCGGGATGATCGTCTCGTCTCGGGGTCGGTTTCAACCACCACATATCCCGAACTGTCCGGCAGCCACTCGGCTGAAAAACCCCGAGGCCGAAAGTCACCGTTTTCATAAATGGCCTTCAGACGCGCTTCGGTCGGCTGCCACCAGGCCGCCTCTTTCGGAGTTTGGGCCGGCAGAGGGCAATTCGCAATGGCCAGGACAATCAAGATCGAATAAACGGCGCGCATGATCATTGGGGAAGTTCTCGGAGAAACATCAAGGAAATGAAAAAAGGGGCCCCCGCCGGGAAGCGATGGTTTACGCATCAGGAGGCGACCGAGAGTCCTGGAGGCACCAACTGTGGTTAGCGGTCCGGGCCCCGAGGTCGTTGACGATCAAAGAGGTCGCGAAGGAGACCGCCGGCGGCCGAGCCCACGGCTTGGCGGCTGAGATCTCGGAGGATCCGGTCGTCGATTTGCGGCCGGTTCAGTGTACCGGTAACGGGAATCGAGATCGCTTGTCCGCGTAGACCTTCCAACAGCGGTCGCCCTTGAATCCAATCGTCTCGCACCCAGACCTGCACGGTCAGCGACATGGACTGGTCGATTCCGACCCAGCCCGTGGTGGTTAAGCGAACCTCCCCGACCCGCATTTCCATTTGCTGATGCGAGACCCGACCGTCCTGCATGTCGAAAGCGACGACCTGGGCCGGGATCTCGACTCCACGTCGCGTCGGACTGGCCGATCCGGCGGGGCGCCGCCCGAGCAGCACGGGAATCCCTTCCGCCACCGAAATCAATTGCTGCGCGAGCGGACCAGGACCGATTCGACCTTGCTGAATGGCCAAGGCACCAGAAATGTCGGCCGCTTCGGCTGTTCCCAGCGGCATGGAGAGATGATCAAGCTGCAGGCTGAACCGCCCCTCGGCGCTCGTCGCCTGAGCGACCAGGGGTGCCACGTACAACAGCCAAGTCCGGCACATTGAGGGAGTGATCTGCAGATCGGTCAGCAGCGGACCAGGGGGAAGTTCGAGGCGAGCGGGTGGTCGCTGGAAGTCCAGGTAAGGCTGGGCGGTCAATACTCCACCACTGACCGGGATATTCAGCATGGAGAATTGGAGCCGAGCGTTTTCGAGTCGGCTGGCGAGTTGACCTTGCCCGACTTGGATCGCGAGCACGTCGGCTGATTCCCAACCGAAGGAAGCCGTTCCTTGTAGCTCGCGAGGGATGATGGCGGTATCCCGCAGGGTCGCCGCCGCCGCGGCGGGATCGGCAACTTGCCCTGCCGGTCGGCGTAACGGTCCTTGGAGTGAAAACGGCTGCCGCTGCCGTCCGGTCAATGCCAAGTCCTCGACCGTCAAGCGTCGCAGTTTGTCACTCAGCGGCTGAAGATTATACTGCAACTCACCTTGAAAGTCGGCCAGCATCCGGCCGGTCAAATCGTCAAGTTGACCTTCTCCCCGCACGGAAAACCCTTCCCCGGAAACTCGCAGCTCGGCCAGTGACAGCTTCTCGCCATCCATGTCGAGTTCCCCTTGGCCGCGGATTGCAATCTTCGGCTCGATCCACAGCGATTTCCAATCGCCGGTCGCTTGATTGGATCGGTTGGCGGGAGTCTCTCGCCAACCAAACAGCTGAAACGAACTGACATCCATCTGCAGGTCGAGCCGAGAGCCCTGCTCGGAGGCTGCGAATCGAGCCAGTCCGCGAACTTCTCCCTCCACGCGGCTTGTGCGAATTTGAGGTGTCGGAAACCATCGTTGAATTCGCCCCAGATCACTGAAAAAGTTCAAATCACCTCGAATCTTGGTCGAGCGGGCTTCATCGCCGCGCGCGGTTAGTCTCTCCCGGCGATCCCTCCCGCGGAACGACTCCCCACGCTCGTCGTTGTCGTCGGGGTCTTCCATCAAAATCTGCAAATTTCCGGAACTGGCCGAAACCGTGGAGGTCTGAATTCGTATCTCCTCGGTACTCCAACTGCCGGTCAAACGGGACAACACGCCGGCCGCCTCCACGACCACCAGCGGTTCATCCACGCGAACATTCTGGCGAGCGAGCAGGAACTGCTCGAGATTCACCGATAGGGACTCGACATCAAGTAGGGTCGGGCGAATGGTCAATTTTCCTCGAAGTTCCGCCAGGCCTCCCAGTTCGACCTCCGTCATGTCGACCAGAACCTGCAGCCTGGGGCGCCACCGCTCGACGCGGCCACTGGCCTCCAGATCAAATGCCCACTCCGCTCGATCCCAAGGAGCGGCCACGGGGCGACGCAATTTGGCCGAAAGCCGCTCGGCCGGTGCCGTCAGATCGAAGCTGGCCGAGGGGATCCCGGCGATGGAACCATCCGAATCTTGCTGCAACTTCATTGCCAGTTGGAGGGCAAGCTGAGTCTCTCGCCATAGCGGACGTTCGGGAGGCGACCAGACGAAGTCATCCAACCACAAACGCCCATCCAATTCGATCTGCTGTCGGCGCTGCGTCCACGACAATTGCCCGCTGATTTCTCCCCCGGCATCCAGTCCCTCCACGTCGAAGAACTCCGTCAGCCGAGTCAACATGCGATTCAGGTCGGCTTCGGCCTTCACGCTTCCCCGCTCGGTGGTTCCTTCGAAGCGAGCGTTGACGAAGTCCGAACGGCAGGTCAATTCTTCCACTTCCAGATGATCCACCAACCAGCGACCGGTCAATGTGGCTTCCAAAGGTGTCTCCCAGACCAAGGGCGTGCCATTGCGGGACGCCTCGAGATCCGTCGTCATTACCTCGGCTCGCCACTTGGTCCCTCCGCGGTCCATGGCCGTGCTGTTTACATCGAGGGTAACCCGGATGGCATCGATCGTTACGTCATCACGACGGCGAGTCAATTGAGGCAGCGTCTCCACCACGCGGGCCAGATCCAGGTCGGCCTGCATCGATACCAGCGAGTGGGCCATCAGATGCGACGTCAGCGACGCCGCCGAACCGGCCTGCAACGCGGTCACCGGACGCGTTGTGCCTCGGAAACGGACCGTGCCGAAATCGGACGTGAAGCGAGCGGCCGTGGCCTGCCATTGCTCGGGGTCCCAGGCCATGTCCCCTTGCAGTTCCAACCGATCCGCACGGAGATCCTCGTCCCCGAGCCAGAGCGGCGCCCGCAGTTCCAATTGACTGACCGTGGCCAGTAGCTCTTCCATTCGGCCGGTGCCGTGAGTCAAATCGAGCCGCACACGGGCCCGACCTTGAAACTCGCCCCGTAGTTCTCCATCCGGTTCGAAACGAGCAACAAGGGGTTGGAGCGCGGAAAGCGGAACCGACTCGGCGTCGAACTGAAAAGCGGCCTCCGTCCCCGCAGTCTCTCCTCTTCCAAACGTTCCCCCGTTCAGTCGGACCACAACTTCGCCCCGCTCATTTCCCGATGAAAATTGGATCACGGAATCGAGTTGCAGCAGCAGCGATTCTCCTCGAGCGACCTCGCCCGTCAGCCGAGGCAAGGTCCAGACCACCGGGTTCCGCTGTCGAGGTGATTGAAAGTCGATTCTGCCGTCTTCCAACTCCCAGCTGACCTGCAGCGGGCTGTCTCTTCCCGTGCCGTCATCCGTACTGGTCAGCATCGGGTCCAAGAGTCGCTCGACGTTGCTCCCGTGGGCCCATGTGACGACATGCAGTTGAGGGCTCCGAATAATGAAACGCCCAAGTTCCCCCGAACTGGTGATCAATTGCAACAGGGTTTTTTCCGAACGAAGCTCCGTGGCTTCAAAAACGGCTTCCCCTTCCGAATCGACGGCCAGTACGTCCTTCAGCACGATCGGCTGGAACCAACCTAATTTGAGAGTGGAAGCCGACAATTCGCCATCCAAGCTCCGGCCGGCCAAGGCCAACAGCTGATTGGGCAGAAGGATGCCGAGCAGGTTGGGAAGAAACAACACGAGGCTTCCCAAGAAAAGCGCCAGGATGGTCAGTACGACCTTTCGCCAGGGACGCCGAGCGCGACGTGGTCGCGTCCAGAGTTTCGATCGAGGGACATGATCGTTCATGAATGGCTCCGCGAAATCCGTTCGAGGAAGAGGCTCAGGCCCGAGTTATACGCTGAAATCCCCCCCCATTTCCAGAGCACCCCCCGCCATGGGATCGGATCGGGGTGTTTCGGGTTCGCCCGAGTAGGGTAGTTCCGGTCGGATCACGAACTCCATGACGCGCTGATCCAGCCAGAATTCGTCCCGATCCGCCTCGGGGCGGCCGAAGAAGCCGACATGCCCGCCATATCGCGTGATATGCAGAAAAACGGGGGTGGGGAGAGCCACCTGCTGAAAAATGGTGGGAGGAATCAGAGGATCGTCGGCCGCCGACAAAATCAGACTCGGAATCGCAATTTTCCCCAAGTGGGGTGCCGAGCTGCATTTGGCGTAATACTCGTCCGCCCCGGAGAATCCACTTAACGGCGCCGTCACTCGATCATCAAACTCGTACAAAGTCCGAGGGGGAGCACCCCGCAGCCGCGCGTCCACATCGGGATCAAAGAGGGCTCGGCGACGTGCCGTGTCCAGCAAGGAGCGGACGAACCAGCGGTTGTAAAGGTACATGCCGGGACGTTGAATGTTCCTCGCACACTCGGCGAGATCGACGGGGGGAGCGACCGCCATCGCTCGATCAATCAGCGGTGCTGCTTGGTCTCCCAGTTCGCCCAGCAGCTTGAGGACGATGTTGCCCCCCAAGGAGAATCCGACGAGTGTCAACGAGTGAGAGGGTAACTGAGAGCGAATGAACCGAAGGGCCACTTCAACATCTTCACTGCGGCCGGCGTGACCTGGGCGGCGGGCGAGGTCCCAGCCGGCACCGCACCCGCGCATGTCGAGCCGAAAGGTCCTCACTCCCCTTTCTCGCAGCTTGTGTGCGATGCGAACCATATAGGGAGAGAGGTGGGAACCTCCCAGGCCGTGGACCAACAAGGCCGACCGTGGTAGCTCTTGCCTCCCTTCCGGAATGTCATCATGCAAGACCAGACGGTCTCCCTCGGATGTTTCCAGCACATGTTTCCGAGCTTGATAGGACCATTGTTCGGCTCGCGTCAGCGCAGCGCGCAATGTCTGCAAATGCCCATTCCGCATCAAGAACGGGGGCTGAAACGTCTCTGGCCATTCAACACGAAATGACGTCACCGTGTCTTTACCTCCGTATCCGAGCAAACTGCTTATCCAACCGTTGTGGCGAGACAGGCATCTGGGTCCCCAAGGGTTGTGCAAACAGCGAAATGCGATACTCCTCCAGCATCCAGCGAAACACCGTTAATTCAGGGTCCAGAATTTCCAGCTCGTCATGCTCGTCCGCCACTTCTCGATAGAGTGCCTGGTAGGATTCCAAATGCTCGGCGGCTTGGCGATCACGATCCAAGGCACCGCTGGTCAGTCTTTCCAACCGATAGGAAATCCCCTTCAGGTAGCGGGGAAAGTGTTGCAGCCATTTCAGCGGTGTCGCGGTCAAATAGCCGGGATGGACCAGGGCTTCCAGCTGGCGAGCCACATCGTTGGTGGCATGTTTCCAGGCGGGCGATTGATGCCTCTCCCATTGCGCTTGGGCCTCCGAGTAGGCCTGTAGCATGGTGGGGAGCAGGTGGGCCAACTCTTGAACCGCCAGGGGGATGCGAGCACGCCCGAATTCACATTGTTGTTCGAATGCCGCTTGGCTGCGGGGCAGTTCGGGGCCAGGCAGGAAAGCTCGGTCGGCCAATAGATCCATCACCTCATCGTCGATCCGATCTCCGTCGGGCAGGTCACGAGCCTGCTCGCGAATCTCTTCCATCCTGGGCAGCCACGCCAACTGGGCTCGCAGTTCCCGTTTTTCGGTCAAGACGAAAAGTCGCCTGACACCCTGCCTCAAGCGGGACTCCGCGTCGGGCTGCCAGTCCCGTAGCGTCAGATCGACGTGCGTCTTCTGATCCAGCAAGGTGGGATACTTTCGGATTTGGACCCCTCCCCAATGCATCTCCACCGACTCGGGAAGGTCGCCGAAAGTCCAACGAGTCAGCTGTGGCTGTTCCCATTGGGAAAACCGATCCGACTGACCCTTTGCCTCGCCTTGGAGATTGGAGAGATTTCGCCGCAACTCACTCAAGTCACGTCCCTCGGCCAAGACCTCTCCTTGCTCGTCCACGATCCGAAAATTCATTCGCAAGTGGGGAGGAAGTTGCTGGATGGGGAGATCTTCCGGCTCGATCGGCATTTCCGCTCGTCGCTGTAGTTGTCGAGCGAGTCGCTTGAGAAAGGGGCCCTCGCCGAATGGCAGGTCGGCCACCACGGCTTTGGCGGTATCCGGCGCCGGCACGAGACAGCGACGAATCGGTTTGGGGAGTAAACGAATCAGGGCGGCGACCTTCTCTTCCAGTCGTCCAGGAACCAACCACTCAAATGGCTCCGCCTTCACATGTCCCAGCATCACTCGAGGAATGGTTGCCGTGATGCCGTCTCCCGAGTTTCCCGGTTGATGCCGATACTGCAGCGGGAGCGTCACGGCATCGAGTTCCAACGTGGGCGGAAAGTCGGTCGTGGGGAGGTCTTCCCGAGGGTCGGCAACCAAGTCATCCAGTCGCATTCTCAGGAGCGAGGGATTTCGCCGCTCGGCCGCGGGAAGCCACTGCCGGAGACGAGAGAGATCGACAATCTTCTCGGGCAAGGCTTCGTCATAAAAGCGATACTGGGCTTCTTCTCCCCGGTACCAGTCGCTTCGCCGCAGTTTCCCAGCCAGCTCGAGTGCTTCCAGCACCACTCGCCGGTTATGGTCGATAAAGCGAAAACTGCCGGCCATGTTTCCTTCCACCAGACCTCGGCGAATGAACATTTCCCGCGCGGCGCTCCGGTCCACTTTCGCGTACGGTATCGAACGACCGGTCACGATCGGCATTCCGAACAGCGAGACCTTCTCCTGGCAGCGCGCCTGACCGCGTCGTCGGCTCCAGGTCGGGTTGACATGGCGTCGAGTCACCAGGTGTTCGGCCAGCGGTTCGATCCAGGCGGGGTCGATCTCCGCGACACTGCGGGCGTAGCGTTTGGTGGTCTCCAGGATTTCCGCCGACATGATCCATGCGGGCCGGCGGCCGAAGAGGCTCGATCCGGGCCAGAGAAACAACGGGGTCCCCTGAACTCCACGGTACTCGAACTTGCCGCGCCGATAGGCGACGCCCGAGAGGAGCCCGGTCAGCAGTGAGCGATGAATCGCCCCATGGTCATCTCGCCGGGATTGCAGTCGCCACCCCTGCTGTTCGACCAATCCCCGCAGTTGCCTCACCATCTCGGACCATTCCCGTAGCCGGCTGGTCGAGAGATGGAAGTGCCGGCAAAGCTGCATCCACTGGCGTCGCGAGTGGTCCTCTCGAAGCTTTTGGACGAAATCCCAAAGCCGCAGGTAGCTCATGAAATCAGAACTTTCATCCGTGAATTCCCGCTGAACCGCCTCGACTTCCGAGCGGCGGTCGGCGGGCCGGTCTCGCGGGTCCTGAACCTCCAACGCGGCCGCGATGATCAAAATCTCCCGCAGACAATTCTCCTGTTGGCCGGCCACGATCATGCGGCCGAGCCGAGGATCGATCGGCAGTCGGCTGAGGACCCTTCCCAAGTCGGTCAGTTCCTGGCGTTCGTCGATCGCTCCCAATTCGAACAGCGTCTGGTACCCTTCCCGCAAGGCGTCAGGGCGTGGGGGATCGAGTAGGGGGAATTGTTCAATGTTTCCCAGTTCGAGGGCCTTGGTCTTCAAGATGACCGCCGCCAGATTGGTGCGACGAATTTCCGGAGTCGTGTGTGGCGGACGACTCTGAAAATCCTCTTCGTCATACAGACGAATGCAGATTCCCGGTCCCAATCGACCGCACCGCCCCGCTCGCTGCTGGGCCGAGGCTTGCGAAATCGGTTCGATCGGCAGTTGCTGCACCTTGGCTCGAGGCGAGAAGCGGCTGAGCCGAGCGGTCCCCGAATCGATGACATAACGAATCCCAGGAACGGTCAGTGACGACTCGGCCACGTTGGTCGCTAGAATCACGCGGCGACGCGAAGAAGTCTGGTAAATCCTTTGCTGCTCGGCCGGCGAGAGACGTGCATAGAGGGGCAAGATTTCCAGCTCATTCGCGCGACGTTCGGCCACGCTCCAGCCTCTCAGTGATTGAGCGACTTGGCGAATGTCTCCCTCCGTGGGGAGAAAAATCAACATGTCACCCGGGCCGCTGGCCAGCAGTTCGCTCACTCCCTCTTGAATGGCCCGTGGCAAGTCGGGGTCCGTGGACGAGTCGCCGGGGTCCGGTGGCCGATAGCGGACTTCGACCGGATAGCCGCGGCCCGGGATTTCGATCAAGGGAACGGGGGGGCCGAGTGAGGAAAAGTGAGCTTGAAAGCGGGCTGCGTCGAGTGTGGCCGAGGTGATCAGCAAACGGAGTTGGGGGCGACGAGCCAGCAGGCGGTGAAGATACCCCAGCAAGAAGTCGATATTCAGAGATCGCTCGTGTGCTTCATCCAGAATGATCGTGTCATAGCGATCAAGGAATCGATCCCGCTCCGTTTCCGCCAGGAGGATGCCGTCGGTCATCACCTTGATCAATGTGGTCGGACGCGTCGTGTCGGTGAATCGCACTTGATACCCGACCTGCTGGCCCATGGTGACGTCCAGTTCATCCGCCAAACGGTGAGCGATATTGCGGGCGGCCAATCGTCGCGGTTGCGTGTGGCCGATCCAGCCGTCAATGCCCCGTCCCGCTTCGAGACAGATTTTGGGCAGCTGAGTTGACTTGCCGGAACCGGTCTGGCCGCTGACGATGACGACGGGATGGTTCTGGATCGCTTCTCGAATGGCGGCTCGATGTTGCTCGATCGGCAAATCGTCTTGAAACCGGAGCAGGGGAACGCTCTGAAGCCGCTCCTCCCGTAACTGCCGTGAACGTTCGATCTGCCTCGCCAGCTGATCCAGCTGATGACTGACGTCGTGACCGGTCCGAGCGCGCGCGGTGAGGCGCCGGAGCCGAGCGTTGAGGCGGAAGCGGTCGCTCCCCATCGCCAACTGCAGTCGATCGCGAAGTTCGTCGATACCTATCGAGGCGCCGGACATGGGGAGCTGAAGTACGAAGGTGGAAAATGTCGGCCACGCTCTTTATTGTACGTCCGCCATGCGGGGAGAACACCCAACAGCCTCCCGGTCGAGGTGGGGGGAGTTCAGGTCGTGGGGAGTTACGAGGGGATTTCACGCTGAATCGTCTCATCCCTGTACCGGACGAATCCCCCCTTCTCGTACATCGCCAAGGCCGATGGGTGGTCCAGCGTGCAAGTGTGTAGCCAGACTCGGCGAGGCGACCGGCGCCAGCCGATATCGACGACTTGCTGGAGAAACCAAGGGCCCAAGCGCCGGCCGATGAACTCGGGCATCAGGCCGAACTGAATGATCTCGACCTCTCCCGGCTCGCGGCAATCCAATTCCGCGAATCCAGCCGGTGTCCCGGCCACGTGGAGGACATGGACTTCATTCAAAGGGTCATGGATTCGGGCTGTCAGTTCCTCGTCCGTCATCCGCTTGCAGCGATACCAATGGTAATCGTCCCCCACGCCGTTGTAGAGAAATCGGTAATAGCGGGCCGTCGGCGCGACCGCCTGCACGACAGACAAGTCATCGCGGGGTGCCGGTAGTTCCCGCCCGGTGGGGGCGAGCATCTCGAGATAGTAGACGGTCACATCGACTTGCCTGGTCACCGGGCGTACTCCGTTTAGATTTCAGAATTAGATTTCAGAATTAAATATCAGGATTCGATTTCAGAACAGTCTTCGTTGGCGCGGATCGGGATCGGGGCGTCTGAAGTGCGTAGTATCGAGTGGGGGGAGGCTCCCGACGAGCCCCTGCTTTCGCGCGACGACTCGAAACAGCTTTCCGATCTGCTCGGCAATCTCTCCGGCAATATCATATTGCGTTCGGGCGGCGGCATTGAGCAATTCCTCCTGGAAAACACCGACTTCGGTGCATCCGAGCGGTACCTCCGAGATGACACCCTGGAGGAAGCGCGCGCGAACCGCGGCTGTGACGCCATCCAGTTCCCGATTGTTTTCGGTTCAGTGACCATTGCGTTCCACGATGAGTTCTACGACGGACTGATCCTCGACGGCACCACCATCGGGGACATCTTCGAGCGACGCATCACCAAGTACAACGACCCGGCAATTGCTGCACTGAACCCAGGCCGCGAACTGCGCGACGAAGACATCATCCCGGTCCACCGGTCAGACGGTTCAGGAACGACGTCGGTATTCACTACGTACCTCGACCTCGATGACAGTGTCGAAGGCTGGACACTGGGTAACGGCACGGAGGTGCAGTGGCCAAGTGGAACCATCGGTGGGCAAGGTAATGAAGGTGTTGCCGCGGCAATCCAACAGAACCCGGGCGGCCTTGGCTACTTGAACCAGGCTTATGTGCTCGAGCAGGGATTCCCGCAGGCACAGGTCCTCAATGCTGATGGCAACCCGGTGTTGGCAACCCTTGAAGCCACCACGGCAGGCGCCGCCGTTGCGGAGATTCCCGAGAGCTTCCAGTTCGACATCCTCAACATCGGCGGTGACGGCTTCCCGATCACCGGCACGGCCTGGGTG
>JBJHCD010000070.1:0-12242 GCA_050485845.1 Pirellulaceae bacterium
GAATAAGCCTTCCAGGTCCTTGACCGGCCGAGGTCCTCGTTCCACCGGGGACCCCGCATCCGTTCGATGATCCACCTGTAGGCTGGTCGTGGCTCAGTGAGTACGACAAGACATGATAAGGGACGCTCCTCGGAGCGTCCCTTACGTCGTTTCTTGGCTTCCGTTCGGGCGAATCGAGAAGCTCGGACACCGGCGGGGATTCGCCATCGGTTGACTTCCGGCCAGTAGTTCTCGTCGAGGGATTCGCTCCCCGGATTCCTGGAAGCCGTGGAACGAGTAAGCCGTTAACCGCTTGAACGCTTGAAACGTTTGAAACGCTTGAACGCTTGAACGCTTGAACGCTTGAGCCTCGCGAAAACTGATCTGGTGAAGAAATGGCACGCGTGCGATACTCTGCGCGGCCTGCGCTTCGGGCTATTCGGCTCGATGCGGGCTCGTCACGAAGTACCGACGTTCCATGAGATGCCAGTTCCATGAGATGCCAGTTCCATGAGATGCCAGTTCCATGAGATGCCAGTTCCATGAGATGCCAGTTCCATGAGATGCCAGTTCCATGAGATGCCAGTCCAGCGAACCAACCGCATGTCTGAACGGTAAGTCGCCAGAACGGTGACATGCCAGAACGTGACACGCCGTTCCGAATGGAATCGGATCGAGTATGGATCGAGTCTCTTGAAGAGATTGCCGGAGGTGAAGGGAGTCATGAAGGTCTTTTTTTCCGTGGGCGAACCGAGCGGGGATTTGCATGGAGCCAACTTGGTTCAGTCGCTCCAAGAGCAGGGCGAAGTCGAGTGTGTCGGCTTTGGCGGACCGAAGATGGCGGCCGCCGGTTGTCGGTTGGAAGTGGATCTGACCGAGTATGCCGTGATGGGATTCACGCAGGTTGTCGGTCTGATACCGAAGTTCTGGCAGCTTTACCGGCAAGCGGGACGTTATTTTGACCAGCATCGTCCCGACGCCGTGGTGTTGATTGATTTTCCCGGTTTCAATTGGTGGGTGGCTCGTGCCGCCAAGGCCCGCGGAATTCCCGTCTATTACTATGGCACTCCGCAAATGTGGGCCTGGGCGGGATGGCGCGTTCGCAAGATGCGCCGGTTGGTTGACCTGGCACTCTGCAAGCTTCCCTTCGAGGAAGATTGGTTTCAAGCTCGTGGTTGCCCCGCGGCCTATGTGGGGCATCCCTACTTCGATGAACTCTCCGCTCGCACGTTGGACCAGGACTTTCTGCAAGATCTCTCCGTCGGGCGGCAACCGCGGCTGACCATCCTGCCTGGTTCGCGAACTCAGGAAGTACGCCAGAACTTCAAGTTCTTTCTGCGGGCCGCCGAATTGGTTCGCGCGCGGGTGCCCGGCTTGCGGGTGACCGTGGCGAGTTTCAATGAGAAGCAGGCGGAATTAGCGCGTGTCATGGCCGAACAAGAGGGAGTCGAGGTCGAGATTTACGTCAAGCGAACTCCGGAATTGATTCAGGCCGCTGACTGCTGTCTGGCTTGTTCGGGTTCGGTCTCGCTGGAGCTTCTCTACCATGAGAAGCCGACGGCCATTCTCTACTGGGTTCCTCGCTGGCAGTATCTGCTGGTTCGCTACTTGCTGGTCCGTGTTCGTTACATCACGCTCGTCAATTTACTGGCGACCGAGGAACCCTTTGTGCGAGCAGCGCCGTTTGACCCGGATCAACCCGGAGCGGACGAGGTTCCGTTTCCCGAGTATCCCACATGTGAAGACAAGTCGCCGCAGCTGGCCCGACATGCCACGCAGTGGCTGACCGACTCAAGGGCGAAAGCTCGGAAGGTCGAGCAGCTATCCCAACTTCGATCCAGGTTCGCTCGCCCCGGCGCTTCCCGCGAGGCAGCTCGGCGGATTCTCGAACATCTGAAGTCGAGGGGCGCGGGAGTTGCGGAGTCAGCCGCGGAATCCAAACCTCGGGCGGCCTGAATCTCGCTCGGACAACCAATGCTCGGCGATGGCGTCCCGCCGAAGGAATCCTCGACTCGGTCTCTCTCCCGCCCGCCGCGCGTTTCCGGAATTCGTCCGAGCGTGTAGAATTCGGTCGAAGTCGTGGTGGTACCTGAGTGCAAGCCGAGCGGGAGGTGGTCCGTTGTTTCTTGGTAGTTCTTCTCCAACTCCCTATGATCTGCATTTGCTGATCGGTGGAATCCCCGTGCGGATCCACCCGCTGTTCTGGGCGGGAGCGATTGTGCTGGGGTTCCATCCCGGCGTTTCCCCGTTGACGCTCATCACGTGGGTGATGGTGGTTCTGGTCTCGATCCTGGTGCATGAGTTCGGTCATGCGCTGTTGATGCGGCGTTTTGGTCAAACTCCTTACGTGGTGCTGCACATGTTGGGTGGATACGCCACGGATGGAGCGGCCGATCCCTATTCGGCTTCCGCCTGGAACATCCGTTCGGTCGGCCGTTCCTCGCAAAGTTCATCGTCTCGTCAACGCCAGTACGAACGGCTTCTGATCTTGATTGGTGGCCCGGGGGCAGGTGTCCTTCTCGCTGCTTGCGTGGTCCTGATCATTGTCGGAACGGGAGGTGTCTTCCGCTTCGAGGCCGATTTTCCCATTTTTTGGAGATTCCGATTGGGGATCGGTCCCTATGAGGCTCATGCTCCTCTGTATGACCTGGTCTTCATGCTGCTGATGGTCAACATCTTATGGGGACTCTTGAACTTGCTCCCTGTTTTCCCCTTGGATGGAGGCCAGATCTGTCGGGAACTGCTGATCATGTATCAGCCGTGGAACGGTTTGGTCTGGTCGTGTTACATCTCCTTCGCGGTGGCGTTGGGAATCGCCTTGATCGGCCTGCAGCAACAGCAAATCTACATCACGATCATGTTTGGTTTGCTCGCTTATCAGAGCTATCAAACCATCCAGCAGACGACTGGGGGAGGCGGCTTCGGGCCCCGCTGGTGACCGAATGCAAGAGTGACATATAGTTGTCATCTTGTTCGCCTTCGCGCGAGGTTTCTCGTGGAGCGACGGTGGGATCGCGGGGCACGCGAGCTGCTCTTGGAGTGAGTCCTTATCGCCAAGCTCGGGCTGCTGGTTGCTGTTCTTTGATGGTCGAGGCCATGGAAAGCACTTGACTACTTGGATAGAATTCGTCAGATTTTTTGTGAAACCGAGTTGCAGAAAGTTGTTTGTTGCGTACAACTACAACGTGAGGACTCGGTTAACCCACAGTTGTTTCCCGCATCGGCAGTAGCGGATGGGGGAAGCAAGCCTCGCGAGCCCGTTGTGCTTCGCGGAGGTGTGTCTCGATGTGGATTGCATTCGAGAACGGTGGTAATCGGACGTCGGTGAGGATGCTCGTCGGTTCTAGGCAATTGGAAGCTACGAGAAGGAACTCGCCGGAAACCTTTTTTCGACGGAGGACGTACAGTGGCCAAGAAGAAAGCCGCCAAGAAGAAGGCTGCCCCGAAGAAGGCAGCGAAGAAAAAGGCCGCCAAGAAGGCAGTGAAGAAGAAGGCGACGAAGAAGAAAGCGACGAAGAAGAAGGCCACCAAGAAGAAAGCGGCCAAGAAAAAGGCTCCTAAGAAGAAGACAGCGAAGAAGAAGACCGCCAAGAAGGCCTGACGACCCACGCGGGCCATTTCCTTCGCTTACCCCCGACTACAACGAGAAAGGGCCGCCGAATTTCGGCGGCCCTAGTTCGTTCTTGATCTCGTTTCTCGGAACATTCAGCCCAGTACGGGAAGGGAGGGACGAGGGGGTTCTTGGGCGGCCGAGTCGGCGAAGTTCTTCACCAGTTGGAAGGCGATTTTCTCCAGATAGGGGGCGACCAGCGGATCGGTCAGGTTCTGCGACGTCCCTCCCTCATCACCCCGCTCCCTGATCTGCAGCACAATCGGCAGCTCACCCAGGAAGGGAACCTCCAGCTCTTCCGCCTTGGACCGTGCTCCCCCATGCCCGAAAATGTCGTAACGCTTGCCATTGTCCGGACAGACAAAGCCGCTCATGTTCTCCACGATCCCGAGAACCGGGATGTTCACTTTGCGGAACATGGCAATCGCCTTCACCGCATCCAGCAAGGCGACTTCCTGAGGCGTGCAGACCACAATGGCGCCGGCCAGCGGCAACGCTTGCGAAAGCGAAAGGGCAATGTCCCCCGTTCCTGGAGGCATGTCGATAATCAGGTAATCCAGCTCGCCCCAATCGGTCCCGCGGAGGAATTGCATGACGGCCGAGTGCAACATGGGGCCACGCCAAATCACGGCTTGGTCCGGCGGCACCAGATATCCAATCGACATGATCGGCATCCCATCTTTTCGAGCCGGAATGAGCTTCTGGCCTTGGGCCCCGATCTGGGTTTGATCGGCGGTCCCGGTGAGATGCGGAATGCTGGGACCATAGACGTCGGCATCCATCAAGCCGACCTTGCATCCCGCCTGATGGAGAGTGAACGCGAGGCAGGCCGCCACGGTGCTCTTGCCGACGCCACCTTTCCCCGAACCGACCGCGATCACCGACTTCGCCGAGAGTCCGATCTCGCCGAGCTTTTGAGGTGGGCGATCATGGACCGCTCGTTCCACCTGGATCGATCCCAGCGAGGGAAAACGAACGCGCAATCGCTCCTCAACTCGCGCCGCCACGTCATCCCAAAGAGGGGCCGAGTGGGTCGTGAGGGCGAAAGTCAATGCGACTCGGTTGCCATCGACTTGGATGTCGCGAATCTGATTCATCTTCAAGGCGGGACGGCCGGTCTCCGGATCGGGGAAGTCCGCCAAGGCTTGTTCGATATCCGCTGGTGTTAATGATGCCGTGGACATATTCGAAATGCTTTCTGTCGGAAGGGAGAGGCTGAGTCAGTTTCATTCCTCACACGGTGCGGGAATCGATATCTGGTCGGGAACAAGACGCGCCGACTAACTGCCGAAGCGGCTCCAAGGAAGCTCTTTCCAGATGCTTTCTTCCAGTGATTCAGTACGAACGGGCGGGGGAAGGGGATACCGGGCGACCAGCTTCCGTAGGCAGTCCAATTCGCGAGGAGAATGGACGACATGCACGGCCCCCGCTTCTCGCCAAAGCGAATGAAAGCGGGACGCCGTCCGGTCGCACAATACCACGGCCGAGGATTGAGGAAAGAAGCGGTTTTGAAGCAGTAGATTTCCGACAAGGGCATCCGCTCGCTCAATCGATCCCTCCCAAGCCACCAGGGAAACCGGCTGTTTCCCAAGTTGCAGGAAACAGTCTCGAGCGCTTCGCGTCTCGACAATCCGCCACGATACGTTCTGGAGGCAACGCCGCAGGCCGATTCCCCAAGTTCCCGTCGATTCACATACGATCAATCGTCCCCCGCGTTTCATGGTCAACCATTCGTCTCCATCGTAGGGGCCTCCGACCGGATTGAAAAGTGGGTTGGCCACGAGGGGATCACGGGGATCACGGCTCCATGGGCTCGTGTGCGCCCGAGGGGAGTGGATCGAGCGAGAGTGAGCGGCAAGGAGTAGGGCTCCAACCCCTTCATGGATCCACCTTCACGTCCAGCTGCGCCAATCGCCGCAGCAACCGGGCTCGACTGATGCCCAGAAGTCGCGCGGCTCGTGCCCGATTACCCCGGCTTCGGCGTAACGCTCGCCGCAGCAGTTCCGTTTCCACTCGCCGCAGCATCTCGTCCAAATGAATGTTGTCTTCCACGGGACGAGGATGTGCGACCGCTTGGTCGGCATGATGAAACAGATCGGGAAGGTCCCCCTCCTCCACTCGGACTCCCGCCGCCCGCTCATGACATTCGCGGACCACTTCCACAAGCTGATCGAGATTCCCCGGCCAGGGGTAACTCACCAGCCTGTCCATGGCCTCCGAGCTGAAGCCGCTCAATTGCTTCTTGCTGGAGGCGTTGTGGCGTTCAAGCAGGTATTGAGCCAACAGGGGGATGTCGTCGGGGCGGGCTCCGAGTTCCGGAAGTTCGATCACGAGTGTGCTGAGATGATAAGCCAGATCTTCTCGAAAACTTCCTTCCCTGGATAGCTCGATCAAACAACGTTCGGATGTCGTCAGGGTGTGAATGTTCCGTCCCGACTCGCGCAGAATCCGGATCAGGGCGGACTGGGCATCCAGTATCAGACGGTCCGCATCCAAGAGGAGAATCGTCATGGGGGACTCGATCCCAATCTCGCGAGGCCCCTCGACAAAGTCCATGATGGCGGACTCCAGCAGTTCCGCGTCCAGGAGGCTGCCGGAGAGCGGGATGAGAAATCGTTCACGCCGCGCATCGCTCAGGTAATGGATGGAACGTGCGACATGTTCTCGCCCGCTACCGATTCGTCCCTTCACAACGGTTCTTCCATCAGACGCCGCGGCCAGTTCCACTTGGGTTCGAATGCGAACCAAGGCCGCGCTCTTGCCGATCAATTGCGGCAGATCGTAGAACTGTTGAAGGTGTCGCCGGAGGTGGCCCAGTTGCCGGTGAAGTTCTCTCGCCTCCAAGCCATCTTCGGTATTCAGGGGAAAAGGGGGGACGAGTGCGCCATTCTCGGTGGCGGCAATTCCCAGCACTCCCACCACCTCTCGCTCGTCACCCAGGAACGGGAGGAAAAGTACTCCCCGTTCCAGGTCGATACCCTCCGCCTCTCCAGCCGGACGTTCCCCCTCTGTTCCCGGTCGACTCGGTTTCCCTTCCCCATCCCCCGCGCTTTTCCCGAGCTCGGCGTCCACCTCGCTTACCACGGTTCCTGCTTCCCGTGCCGTGGGCTCGATTGTTTTTTCGGGGGCGGCCCCGTTCGGAGCTTGTTGCGGAGGGGTTGTGGGGAGAGTCTTCGAGTAAATCAGCCGCGGTGATTGATAGATTTCGGGAGGAGGAGCGAGCGTCGCCGAGTCACCCGTCGCGGCTGGCAATCCGGAGTCCCAATGGTACTCGGCTCGGCTCCCCAGGATCTTCGTCGCGGGAACTCCCCACCAGCGCTCCAGCGCGTCGTTCACAAAAACGATGGTCCGCTGATGGTCGAGCAGCCAGATCGGATGTGGGCTCTCCGCCAAGATTCTCCGCAAAGCTCCCAAAGGTGAACGAACTCGGGCCATGATGATGTCGCTTCTCGTGACGACGGGGGGGAAAACAGTCCAGGAGCGGGCCGGAGGGGTGGCGAGCAGTGGACCGACTTGCCCTGATTTTACCGAATTCGATGTTCTTTCGGGCAAGTCCTGCTTGGCGCGACGATCGGTTGTCAGCCCATCCCCTTAGAATCACCCGCGTTCCCTTCCGCCATCAAAGTCGTTCAAGGACGAGGGCCCAACGGTTCGAACGAGGAAAGCTCGGAATCCGTGGGCTTCGGCCCGCTGGTGGGCTGAATCCAGGGACGGGGCGGAGTGGACGATCGGAGCAGGGGGCGAGTCAGTAGCGGAGTCTTAACCATGTCTCGACAGCTGCACGAGTTCGCCTGTGCAACGGCTGGCCGCCCCTTGCTCCTCCTTGTCACTTATCTGCTCCTTGGCTCGCAGACGAGCCTGCCGTGGGGCGTTGGCTCGCAGCCGAGTTGAGAGTCCGCCGACGATTCGCTCGGAGAGCCCGACAATACTTTGCAATGCATTGGCTCGCGGGCGAGCCATGGATGATTCCCGCGAGTTCGGGGCGTTCCAGTGGGTTGTGCGAGGCACTCGAAAGACTATTCCACCTGAGCCACTTGATCGACATCCCCGGCCGGAGTGACTCGTAGGCCCTGTTCCGCTCGGCCCACCGCGTCAGCCAGCGGCGCCTGATACACTCCCATGGCCAAGAGCAGCAAGGCACAAATCGCTGCGGCCCATTGAGGAGCACTCGGGCGAGCCCCGCGACTTGGTTGACCCGAGTTGGAATCGGCCGAAGACCGCGACGATAACTCGGCCACCAGGGATTCGGAGGGTGCCCGGAAGTACATGGCGGCGATCAGACGCAGATAGTAGGCGGCGGCCACGGCTGCATTGAGTGCTCCGATCACGGCCAACGCCAGAAACCAATAGGAGGCCTCTCCCAGTTCCTGCCGTAGACCGACTCCCAGGGCACTACTGAACAGCGTCAGCTTCCCCCAAAAGCCGACGAGCGGTGGGATGCCGGCGAGCGAAAAAAGGCAGATGGCCGCAATGGCCGCCGTCATTGGTCGGCGACCGCTGAGCCCGGCGAGTTGATCGACGAACTCCACCTGCTGATCCTCATGTCCCAGACTGACCAGTGCCGCGAAAAATCCAAGTGCCCCGAGGGCGTAGGCCCAGAGGTAGAACAGCATCGCCGCGGTTCCCCCCAACGTGAGCGCCAGAGGGTGCGGGACACTGGCGACCGTGACCCCAATCAGCATGTAACCCGCATGAGCAATGGAGGAGTAGGCCATCATGCGGCGGATATTCTGCTGCCAGAGGGCACAGACATTCCCCAACGTCATCGTGACCACGGCCAGAACCAACATGAGCTGCCAGGTAATTTCATTTCCCGGCCCGAGGACCATGACGATCAAGCGGGTGATCGCGGCAAATCCGGCGATTTTCGGAGCGACCGACAGCAAGGCCGCGTTGGCGTTCGAGGTTCCCTGATAGACGTCGGGAGCATAAAAATGGAACGGGGCAGCCGCAATCTTGAATCCCAGTCCCGCTAGGACGAACCCCAGGCCGAGCATCGACCAGGGCCCCGTGGCCACATCGAGCGCGGCACGTAGCGAGCGAGTGTCACTCGGGGCTTGAAGCCAGGTTGTTCCCGCCACGCCATACAGGAAGCTGAGCCCATAAAGGAACAGGGCGGAGGAGAAGACGCTCAAATAGAAGTATTTCGCCGTCGATTCTCCCGCCGTCCGACCACGGCGGCCGATGAATAGGAGGGCATAGGTCGGCATGGAAACCAGTTCCAGTCCCAGCAGCAGTAGTACCAGCTCGTTCGCTCGGGCAGTAATCATGACGCCGACCATCGTGAAGATCGTCAGGGCCAGCACCTCGGTTTGAAGTGATTGTTTTCCGCTCGAGCGTGAGAGGGTCAGTGCCAGAAGTGCCCCTCCCACGATGGCGAGCAGTCGAAAGACTTTCCCCAGGGCGTCCACCACCAGCGGACCGGTGAAGAGAGGTTCGCCACCCAACGAAGTCAACGGGGGTTCGCCGGCCAGCAGCAGCGTCGCGGCCAGGCCGTAGGCTGCCAGGGCAAAACCCAGCCAGAAACGTGGAGCCGCTCGAAAAGCTCCTCCCACCGCGACGATGGTCGCGGCGAGCACGAGTGCGATTTCGGGGCCGAGCCACCTGACGGTTTCCAGATCAGTCAACACGCGTGATGCTCTCCCATGAGGTGTGCGAAGGGATGGGCCCGGACCGTTCCACACGCAGCTCGGCGGGGGCGTGTAGTGCTTGAACCGATTCGCTGGCGGTCGCCGTCAGTTGATTCAGGCCGGGAGCCATGCGATCCAAGAAGAATTTCGGATAAAGTCCGATCCAGAATACGAGGACGGCGAGTGGTGCGAGCGAAAGAACCTCCCGCCAGTTCAGATCGGCCGATAGGGGTGTCGTTAAGGAACTCGCGGCGTCATCACCGGCCGGCTCGACAAGCGGACCGAACAAGAGGCGTTGAACCAGCCAAAGCATGTACCAGGCGCCGAGGAACAAGCCGGTCACGGCAAGTACGGCCATGGTCTGAAACTGCCAGGCCATCGCCCCTTCGGTCTCGCCGAAACCGCGCTGGAACATGCCGAGCAGTACCATGAACTCGCCCACGAATCCATTCATTCCGGGGAGGCCGATGCTGGAGAAGGTGAACAGCAACAGGGCCGCTCCCAGCCAGGGGGCCTTTCGGGCCAAGCCACCGAACCGGCGGATCTCGCGGGTGTGATAACGCTC
The DNA here is from genome assembly GCA_050485845.1 of Pirellulaceae bacterium. Lineage (GTDB taxonomy): Bacteria > Planctomycetota > Planctomycetia > Pirellulales > Pirellulaceae > JBJHCD01. The sequence goes on from JBJHCD010000070.1 coordinate 9,785, forward strand.
GTACAACATTCCGACCAGAGCGAACAGGGCTCCGGTGGAGATCCCGTGGTTGACCATCTGCAGGGCCCCGCCCTGAACTCCCAGGCGATTCAGGGCGAAGATGCCGAGCATGCAGTAGCCGAGGTGGCTGACGCTCGAGTAGGCGATTAACCGCTTCATGTCGCTTTGCACCAAGGCCACCAACGCTCCATAGATGATGCCGGCCACGGACAACCAGAGGATCCAAGGCATAAAGAGCGCGGTTGCTTCCGGCAGCATGGGCAGGCTGAAGCGGAGAAAACCATAGGTCCCGATCTTCAGCAGGATTCCGGCCAGAAAAATACTGCCGGCCGTGGGTGCCTGAACGTGCGCCAGCGGGAGCCAGGTATGCAACGGGAAGAGCGGTACTTTAATGGCAAAGCCGATCAGCAGAGCGGCAAAGATCCAGCACTGCCAGTTGATCGGCATGGGGTGAATGGCCAGTGAACTGGTCAGTTCCTGCAGTTGAAATCGCAGTGCCCCGGACTCGCCGCCAAATAAGTCCCAGCTGACGAACGACAGCTGGCCCAGGAATTTCTGCAGGCTGCCGGGCAGGGTGTAGACTAAAAACTTGACTGAGGCGAACCGCCGGTTTTCGCTCCCCCAAATTCCGATCAGGAAAAACAGGGGGATCAGCGTGAACTCGAAAAAGATATAGAACAGGATCAGGTCCCGAGCGGCAAAGACACCCAAGCACCCGCTGGTCAGCAGCAAGAGCATCCCGAATAACAGCGACACCCGTTCCGTGATCGCCGTCCAACTGACCAAGACCGAGCTGAGAAGCAGTACGGGGGAGAGGGCAAACAAAAAGAGGCTCAAGCCATCCAAGGCGACTTCGAACCGGACGTCGAGGAACGGGGAGGTAGTGACTGGAATTACCACCGAGAACAGATCGCTTCCCGTTCCGCCATCGGCTGGAAAAGCAGCGACCAGCCAGAAGGCTCCCAGGCAGGTTGCCACCGCCGTCGCCAAGGCTCCCCACCGAACCGCGCCGTCTCCCCAGGAGGCGAGCAATGGGAGCAGGATCGCGCCCACCAAGGGGAGTCCGATTGTGGCCAACAGCACGTATTCCATCATGTTTTGCGTTCTCGTTCAGGGCGCTACTGGATGATGTAAGACGCCGGATAGTTTTGAGCAAAGATCGGGGTGGGATTCAGGGAAGAAACGGGCGAGTCGTGGTTGGTCAGTTCCCTGACCAGACGCGGACCAGAAACAGCAGGAGGACTCCCAAGACCATGGCCAAGGCATAAAACTGAACCAGGCCCATTTGGAGCGACCGCATGATATTTCCCAACGCGACGGGGATCCGGCCCACGGTATTCACTGCTCCATCAATGACAAATCGATCCAACAGTTCGCAGACTCGTCCCAGTCCACGCAGCGGGCGGACCAGAACGAACTCATACAGTTCGTCGAAGTAAAATTTGTTGGCCGACAAACGGTAGGGAGAAACAAAAGTGGCCAGCAGCAGGAGGGGCGACAGCAGAATGATGATGACGTACCAGGCAAGGCTGCCGAGCAGCAAGGTAAGCCAGCCGAGTCCGACGCGTTGGGCACACCGGTGGCAGTTCTGCAGCATGGGCAATTGTCCCAATCGAGCCACGGTATGGGAGTCGGTCAATTTGCGGTGCCACTGCAGGCTGAGCACGTCGCTGAGCCATCGCACCTCCCAGCGGTCACCCAGGTAGAGATAAGCGGCCAAGGCGAGCCCGATTACGGCGACCAACAAGCTGGTCGCGGCGACATCCATGTGAAACTCGACGGGAACTCGAGTGGCCGCCACGGCGCCGGTGGCCAGCGAGGGAGTGCCGGCGAGGAATTCCGAGAGCAGATTGCTGGGCTGCGAGGTGTAGGATCGATCGAGAAACAGGCCGACAACAGCCCCGCACACGGCGAGAATGGCCAGGGGAACGGTCATGGAGCGGGGTGACTCGTGGGCATGATGACCCGCTTCCGGAGGAACTCGAGTTTCCCCATGGAACGTCATGTAAAATGCGCGGAAGGTATAGAAGGCGGTGAGTCCCGCCGTGAGGATGGCCAAGTAGTACAGCAGCCGATAGACGCCGACGGCCGTCTCTTCGCTCCACAGCCACCACGCCGAATGGCCATCAGCCGGGGAGGCCGCGACCATGGCGACGGGAGTGAGAGGAGTCGCGGAGGTCGAGTTGCCTTGTGCTCCGACCGAGACCAAGTCACCTTGGCGGGAAACCACTCCCGCATGATGCTCCGTGTCGGCGTGATGAATTCGATCGTGAAGAGCCCCGAGGATGGTATCCTTGCTCCAGAATCCCGAGAGCGGGAAGATCCCGGCCAGGGCGAGGCAACCGACCAGGAAAGTCCAGTGGGTAACCGGCATGATCCGCCGCAAGCCGCCGAATCGACGCATGTCGATCACATTCCCCATGGCGTGCATGACGCTCCCCGCCCCAAGGAATAATAA
>JBJHCD010000071.1:0-12173 GCA_050485845.1 Pirellulaceae bacterium
GCTCAAGCCGGTCGAGAAAGGATTGAGCCGAGAGGTCCGAAAGCGGCCCGAACAAACCGACGAGCCCCACGGACAGCAGACTCCAACTGAACACAGTGATTCTCATTTCAGCATCTCCTTCTCTCTGGGCTCACCAAGCAAACCAAGCTCGCCTCCTGATTTTCGGTTCTTCTGGAAAGTATACTCTGGACAGACGAACCGATGGGGAACCGATGACTGAATTGACGATCCATTCCGCCGACCCTTCGCAATTCAGTACCATGACCCCCTGGTTGAGTTCCTCCATTCGACATCCGGAGCGGCTGGAACAAATCGCCTCTCTGAGGCAATTCCTCGACCCACCGTCCAGTCCGCGTCAAGCGACTCGAAATATTCGTATCTGGACGGCGGAACGATCCGGGAAAGTAGTCGGGACGGAGATCGGACACTTAGAGAGCAGTCGCTGGGCCACCATCTGGGGCCCCATCCTCGACCGTTCCGAGCCGACCGACACGCGAAACCCGCTCCACCGACGCGTTCTTGCCGACTTGCAACGGGAGGGGATCGAGTACCTGCAGACCACCGTTCCTCGTGATGACCAGGACTCCCTCGAATCGCTCCTCGAGATCGGTTTCCACCATGTGGCGCAAATCGATGTCCTCGGACTTCAGGTCGCCTCTCCCCGCTACCACGACCGCCACAACCCCCGTCCCACGACGGGGGACTGTCGTCCAGAGGGACTTCCCGAATATAGCGAGGGATCCGATCCGCCGGACTGGAGAATCACCCGGCTCGCCCCCCATCAGGAACAGGAGTTGGCCCGAGTACTCATGGAGACCTACGAAGGGAGCTTGGACTGCCCTTGGCTAAATAAGCTGCGAACGGTCGATGAGGCGATGGCGGGGTTTCGCCAAGCGGGACTGCTCACCCCAAACACCACGTTCTTGATCCAGTCCAACGGCCGCCCCATCGGATGCCTGCTGCTGGCTCCCACCCTGAACCCTCGGGATTGGCATCTTCACTACTGGGGACTCTCTCCCCACGTCAGAGGGAAAGGATGGGGAGAGTTCGCGGTCCGCTGGGGAGTGAGGACCGCCGCATCGCATGGCGCCAATACGCTGTCATTGGCGGTCGATCGAGCGAACCAGCCTGCTCTCGACATCTACCATCGGGTGGGGTTTGAACCACGAGTCTTTCGGAATGTCCTGCTGCAGGGGGTCGGGAGCCGAGCGGAGGAGATTTTGGAATCCCTTCCGGATGCCTTGCCGACATCCGAAAACAACGACCATCCATAAATCCCATGAAAACAATAACTTACAACACTTGCCTTATGAACTTCGGGATGGGCATCCGATTGGAAGACAATTTTTCCACGCCTTTCGGCTCGGGCGGGAAAAGTAAATCCGAGCGAGAGAACCGCCGATTCCTCGGTGAGGAGGGACTTCGGCGAACAAAACTGTTCTGAATGCAATCTTCATGGTTTGACAGCAGTGCTAGCAGTCGTAAAATCGGCGACTCGTGGATCGAACATTCAGTGGAGTCGCGGCAGGAACGCCCGGCTCCTCATCGAAGGAATAGCGCTGCTTTCGTCAGCGTGCCGGCGGGTCATCTCCGACCCGGGCCCAGTACTCATCATGCTGAAGTACTCGCTACTGGTGCGTTTCGCGGGAGTGGTCTGCGCAGAGGACGCGTGCAGAAGTGACAAATAATGGTAAGGAGATCGCGTCCGCCTTACAGAGAATGCTGGCGGAACGGATCGGTAAGGATCGTTTCGAGCTGTGGTTTGACAACGACGTCACCCTGGAAATTCGAAACTCCCACCTGGAAGTGGAGGCGACCGATGAGTTTCAATTGGATCAAATACGTCGCCGGTTCACGGCGGATCTGGAAGCCGTCGGCCTGCAAATTACGGGAAGTCCGGTTCAGCTGTTGATGCGCGTCGGTTCGGCGGCGGCAACTTCCGCTCAGTCCGCGCCGTCCGCTCGGCAGCCTTCGAACTCGGGGGACAGCTGCAACCCGCGCCCGGACTCCGATAACGGAACCACTCCCCCCACCCACGCCACTTCGGTCGATGCCGGTGCCAGTGCAGCCGGTGCCAGTGCAGCCGGTGCCGGCCCAGCCGGTGCCGACCCAACCGGTGGGCTCCATCGTGGCATGGATAGTCGTTCCAGCTCGGCCTCCACGCCTGGCCCCTTTCGCATCGTCTCGGAAGACCGCGAAGATTCAAGGGACGGAAGGGACACGCATGGCAGGCACGAAAGACATGACAGGAACGGAAGAAAAGCCGGACACGCCGGACACGCCAGAAACGACGGAATTGGCGGGAATGGCGGGAATGGCGAGGGCGAATCAGCCAGGGGAAACGCCGCTCCCATGGCTTGGCGAGAGGAGGGGATTCCCTTTCTGATTGGTGACGAGAATCGAGTGGCGGCCATGTCGGCCGACATGGTCCTGGAACATCCCGGGCGCACCAACCCGCTGTTCATCTATGGCCCGACCGGCGCCGGCAAAACCCATCTGCTCGACTCCATCCGCCGCAAGGCACGTCGCTGCACGGGACTGCGGCGGATCGTTTCCGTCTCGGCCGAACAGTTCACTTCCCAATTTGTTGAAGCCCTACAGGGGAGCGGCCTCCCGAACTTTCGCCGTAAATACCGTCAAGCCGAATTGTTGCTGATCGATGACCTGCAGTTCTTCCTGGGGAAGAAGTCGACGATCGGCGAACTGCAGAACACGGTGGACTATTTCCTGAGGGAGAAGCGCCAGCTGGTACTGGCCGCCGACCGCTCTCCCACCGAACTGACGGGAATGAGCCAAGAGCTGCGGGGGCGGATCTCGGGGGGAGTGGTCTGCCAGGTGAACCATCCCGAACCGGCAACTCGACAGCGAATCCTGCGGCAGTTGGCCGCTCGCCAGGGAACCGAACTCCCCGAGGACGTGCTCGAACTGCTGGCCAACCGGTTTCTCGGCGACGTGCGGCAACTCTCCGGAGCCTTGAATCGACTTCACGCTTGGCAACAAGCCGACCCCAACCCCTGGACAGTCGAGCGGGCCGAATGGGCCCTGAGCGACCTGCTACAAACGGCGCAGCGCGTGGTCCGACTTGCGGATATCGAGGGAGCCATCTGCGAAGTCTTCGGCATCGACCGGGAACGGCTCCACTCGCCACGAAAAGAGAAGCTGATCAGTCAGCCTCGCATGCTGGCGATGTGGCTGGCTCGAAAACATACTCGAGCCGGCTTGTCCGAGATCTGCCGCTACTTTGGACGCCGCAGCCACAGCACGGTCGTTTCCGCTCAGCGAAACGTGAATCGCTGGGTCTCCACCGGGTCGGCCATCCGTTTGGCCCACGGAGACTGCCCGGTGGAGGATGCGATTCGCCGAGTTGAATCGAAACTGCGAAGTGGCTGAGGATCAGCTGAATCGAGTCACGCCCGGAATGGCGACGGTCGGCGTGGGGACGTCTCCCCAGACGTAGTCCTCGGGGGAGAGATCCATGTCGGACGCCATCCCCTGTTCCCAGGTAATCCGTTGGCCGGTGTAGCATGCTTCCCGTCCCAGAATCGCCATCATCGTGCTGTACGACATGTACTCGCCATTGTTGATGATGTTGCCCGAACGGATCCCGGCGAACAGCTCCTGATGTTCCACGTCGTACATGCTGGGACGATCTCCCGAGTACTTCCAGGATTCGCCCGACTTCGACTTCACTTCGTGAGCCAAAACCTTGGCCTGCCCGTTCGAACCGAAGACGTAGTCCTCCGTCTCGTTGAAGCAATTCGGCATTTGTCGAGTGTTGTCGAACGCGCGGACGCCATTGGCCCATTCGTAAAAGACGGCGAAATGGTCATAGACATGGCCCCACTTCGGGTCGGTCCGCACCTGCCTACCTCCGAGGCCGTAACACGCCACGGGAGGCTCGTCATTCATCAACCAGAGGGCCTTGTCGATGCTATGAATGAACTGCTCGACAATATGGTCTCCCGAGAGCCAAGTGAAGTAGAGCCAGTTCCGCATCTGATACTCCATTTCACTCCACTCCGGATCACGACCGCGATGCCAGAGCGCCCCGGTGAGGTAGTTTTCTTGGATGGTGACGATATCGCCGATCGCCCCATCCTGAATCCGCTTCATCGTCTCGCGGACGCCATAGTCGTAACGCCAGCAGAGCCCCGACACGACACTGAGGCTCTTTTCCTTGGCGGCGGCACACGTCTCCAGCACTCGGCGAACCCCCGTTGGATCGACCGCCACCGGCTTCTCGCAGAAAATGTGCTTCCCCGCGGCCACCGCCGCCTCCAGATGATCGGGACGGAAATGAGGGGGCGAGCAGAGAAGGACCACATCCACGTCGGTCGCCATCACCCCCTTGTAACCGTCGAATCCCGAGAAGCACTCTTCGTCGCGGACGGCAACTCGATCCCCAAAGTCGTTCCGGGACAAGACTCGGCGACAATGCTCGATCCGGTCCGGAAACGCGTCCGCCAGGGCGGTAAGTTGCACATTCGGATCGGCTCGCAGCGCATTCACCGCAGCTCCGGTACCTCGCCCCCCACATCCCACCAAACCGACCTTCAGAATATCACTCCCCGAGGCATGGGCCGAACGGGCCAAGCCCTGAGCAACCACGGCGGAACCGACCACGGCGGCGGTCGATTGCTTCAAGAAACCACGACGGGAGGGGGACGAATGTGAATCTTCAGACGGCATCATGAATGCTCCTGGAACCGATGGAGGGAGGAAAAATGAAGGCATGGGGGCCAAGGGAGGGATCGCCTGGTGGGAGAGTTACTCGAGCACCACGCCGACACCATGACGCGAGTCACCATCAGCCAGCCTCGCGGGTAGGCCAAGTCGATCAGTCACGATGAAGGCAGTAACGGTCGGCACGAACAGTCGGCCACTACCACTCTGGGGCGGCGGACCGTTCGGCCCACGGGCCGCAGGCACTATGTTAGCCGCGCCGACGGACGAGTGGCAAGCGCTAGGAATGGGAAAGTCCCCCCCGCCCGAAGATTTGTTCTCCCCGCCACGCGCCACATTGGCCGCCCCGGACATCAGAACTCTGCCGGCCGCTCGCCCACGTTAACGCCGGTAGCACCAAGAAGGCCAATAACAAAAGCGACATCAAGAACGCCAACCACACTGGCAAGTCCAAGAACACCCCACCGGCGCACCATTCGCCGGAAATTACCGCCGGCAATTACCGCACGCGCTGCAGATAGCGGAGGAACTCCTCCTCCAGCGTCTGAAGATCCCCGAAGACCTCTTCAAACTCGGCCACTCGCTCTTCGGCCGAGTCCTCGACCAGCGGAGGCTTCTCGGAAAGCTGCTGCAAATATCGGACGTACGACGCCTTGTGACGATTCAGGAGAAAATAGTTGAGAGCCCAGGACTCGCTGTAGGCCGTCAGGATCTCATCCGCGTCCTGAAACCGGCCGTCATCCGCGATCAGCGTCGCCAGGGAGTTTGGTTCCCGCCGAGCCATATTGCGACGGAACTCCATAAGATGCACTCGGTTCACCGCCCCAATCGTCCGCCAACCTCGGTCGCTCTTGTAGTCGGGGGCCTCGAAATACAACGCCAACCCTTCACTGACCCACAAGGGATTCGCCGCCATCCGAGTCTGCATGCCACTGTTGTACGCCAATTGATGGGTCGCTTCGTGGACAATGGTCGCCACCGTCCGCTCGGCGGCAGGCTGTGAGAGAATCTGGTTGATGTGGGCCGAATTTCGAATCCGCGGACCTGTCCGAGCCAGATCGTCGGCCCCGGTCAGGTCATACATGGTGACTCGGTTGGTTCGCAAGTTGTAGTAGCCGATCATCGAGTTGACACTCTCGCCGACCTCCGCGTGTCCGTAATTGGCGAAAGACCCGCGATTATCAAACACCAAGGCCACCAGCCGGAATTCGGGCTGGTCGAGCTTCCAACCCCGATTCTTCCAGTAGTTGAAGAAACCTCGATAGAGCCGCTCGTAAAGGGACCCGCACCATTGAGCATAAGGAGTCGTGGTGTTGTAGCAGATCGTGTAATGTGCCGTTTGGTGAATGCGAAAGCCCGGGGGCATTTCTTCCAGGAGCTTCTTGGCCGTCTCGTCGGCCGTCAGAGGCTCGAAGGGTCGATCGTCCGTCGTCCGCGAAACCAATTCCTCGGGCTGAATCGGCCACAACACGCCGTCACGCCCCAGAAAAAGCAGCCCGCCATCGACCGCTTCCACCAACACCTTCCCCTCCAACTGCTGCTCGCCCTGCTCGACTCGAGCCACCACGACATCCAGGGCCGTCCCCACCCCGGGAATCGCGAAGAAGAAAGAGAGTCCGGCAAGCAGAACAGGTCCCGCCAAATTCCTCCACATCAACTTTTCCTCCCTCCAATAAGGGGGTTCACGACGAGCTGGACTCTGAGTCACCTCGGTCACGGGCCCCCCAAGGGACTTTACGGTCATTGGTTCATTGTAACCTGAGCGAATCTCGGGGGGGATTTCATTTTTTCGTGGAGCCTCGGTCGGTTCGAGACATCAACCACCCGATCCCTCCAATCAGCAGAAAGCAACCGGCGATGTTCAGAATCGCCAGGGCCGCTTCCTTGTCGCGAACGCCGGCGTGGATCAGGCCGAATATTCGAGTTGCCACGGTGGAAACACCGGGTGGGACGACCATCAGGGTCGCGGATAATTCCCCCGAGGCCAGCGCCAAGGAAAAGGCGACCATGACCAACGATGCGATGGGAACTCCCCACACCGCCAGCAAGAGAACTTGCCTCCAGCCTGGGACTCCCTCCAGTTCCGCCGCGTCGAACTGATCCCTGGGAACTTGCCGAATGATGAACCAAGCCATGACGGTCACCCAGGGAAGTTGTCGCAGAACTCCCGCCAGGACCGGCAAGAAGACCGTCTGATCGGTGAGCCAATTCAGCCACCCCCAGTGCCAAGGTGTGAGAAGCGCCACCAGCCAGAGGCCCAGCAGTGGAGCCGGGAAGGCCAGCAGCAGGCTGAGGCTCGCCCCCACACCCGCCAGACGCCATGAATCATGCCGCCCCCACCACGCCAGCCCCCAGGCCAAGGGAACGAGAAAAAGCGTGGCCAAACCGCCAATCACCAGTGTCCAGTAAATCTCCCCCTGAAACTCCAAGGTCCCCCGCCCCAAGACGCGAACGCTCTGCGACAGCGACCACTGCATCTTCCCTGAACCGGTCATTTGTCTGCCGAGCTGAATGATCAAGCTGCCCCAGGGGAGGAGAGCCATTGTCAACCACCACGTCCAGGAAATCGCGGCCGCCGGCCACCCGGCTAGTAGCGCCGGGCCACGATGAGCACTCCGGGACAGGGTGAGCCGCCCCGCCGGCAAGAGGCGGTGCAGCAGGATCCCCGCGGAAAAGACCAGCTGAGCGAGCCAAAGAATCGCGCCCCCGGTCCGCCAGGTCAATTCGCCCAACGTCGACTGAAGGGCCAAACCGGTGTACAGCACTCGAGGATACGTATCCACCAGATAGAGATCCGCCGCCGTCATCTCCGTGGCGGCCGTCAGCATGATCCAGACCAGGCCGATGGTCATCCAGGGAATCAGTCGCGGGACAACAATGCGCCATGCCACCCAACCCCGCGATTCATCCAGCAGAGCCGCCTCTTCCTGCTCCCGATCCCCCGCCCAGAGCCCGATGCCGAGCAAGAGCGTCATCCAAGGGATTCCCGCCACCGCGTGCGTCCAGACCGTTCCCCACATGCCGGTCAGCCAGGGACGCCCCAGATCCCCCGTTCCGATCGAGTACCAACCGAGCCGTCCGAAGCCTGACTCCCATGCCGCCGCTTGCAGGTAAAGCGGAAAAAAAAGCTGGGCCAACATCATTCCCAAAAGGAAACGACGCCCCCAGAAGTCCCCACGGAACAGCGACAAAGCCAACAAGAGACTCAGCGGCAAGGCGATCACTGCCGACTGAGCCGCCAACTGGACCGTCCGGACCAGCAACTGCCGTTCGTATGCCCCCGCTCCCCACCCAAAGACCAACAGCCCGGTCAACGCCGCACCGCCAGCGAGCCAACCCGCTAGTCGCAATGTCGGTGCGGAATCCACGGTGAGTGAGTAAGTAGAAGTTAGAAAGTCGAAAGTAGAGCAGGGGAGAGATTATTCGGTGGAGGAGGGGCGCGTGGCCACTCGGTTCTCACCGGGTAAATAATCTTCCGTGAAACGAGCCAAGTACTTCAGCGTGCTCTCCGACCCGCTGAATCCGACAACCACTTCATCCCAATCCATCTTCTTCGACAAAATCCGGCCCGCCCGGAGGTCGAACTTCAGCTCGCCATTGGTCAGTTGCTGTACCAATTGGGATTCAATCTTGGGATCGTTGACCGGAGTCAGTACTTGAGTCTTCACGGTGATGGTCGCCACGTCCGTCTTGACGGACTTCAGCGTGTACTGCTGCCGAGTCTTGATTCGCTTGAGTTGGCCGTCGGGTAGGTAAATCGCGATTTCCGTGGGGAAGTGCCATTGGGCTCCGACCTGGACCTTCCCGGCTGGAAGCGGAGTGGTAATCTGTCCCAGTCCGAGATTGCTTCCCCCTTGCTTCAAATCTTTTCGCTCGACAATTTCACCGTGAGGATCCACGGTCACGACCGCCAAGGGAACTCCAATGGTTTCGGCAACCAACTCATATTCCAAGGGGGGCCTCTCGTCGGTCTCGCTGTTGTAGGTCACTTCGTCGCGACCGGTAACATGCTGCCACATCTCGACCTTCTCGACCGAGTGTTCGAATGTCACATTCCCTGACTCGTCAATGTCCGTGATCTTCCAGACCTTGGTAGAAACGCTACGGCTACGCGAACTCTGTGAATTGCCTCGAATCGTCGTGTCCGTCGTGGCGAGATGGACCACTTTGGTCTTGATGACCTCGCCCATCTGAAACTTATAACGCAATTCGTATTCGGCCTCCCCCGAAGTCGAACTTTTCTCGGAGGGAACGGCCGATTTTTCACCCGGTTCCGATTCAGCAAGAACCGTCCCGAGGGCCGGATGCATCAGCAGCCCCCCCAGCACGAAAAGGCTCGACAAAGCCCCCGCCAGAAGATCCCGGTTTCCAGATGCGCGCCACGCCATGACTTTGCCTCCCTGCAAAATGTGAGTGATTCCTTGGGGCTCTACCTGGCGGATCGAAGGTTTCCTCCCCACCCCAGCTTATCCCGCAGCGTCCGGTAATAGTTCTGATGACTCACTTCCACCATTCGGAACCGCGTTTCAGCTCGCCGAACTTCCACCCGGTCGTCCGGCTGAAGAGTCGTCAGGACCTGACCATCCACCACCACCGAGGTCCCAGCGTTGGGATGCCGCACCACCATTTCAAAGACCCTTTCCGCCGAATCGACCACGGGTCGAACGGTCAGCGTATGAGGACTGATGGGGGAAATCACGAACGCGGGGAGCGTTTGCCGGAGAATCGGACCACCCGCCGAAAGGTTGTGTGCAGTCGAGCCGACGGGGGTACTGATAATCAGGCCGTCGCAACTATAGGTGGTAGCCAATTCTGAGTCAACGTAAAGTTCGACATTCAGCAACGAAAAGGGGGGACCTCCGAGAATGGCGGCCTCGTTCAACCCAATCTCCGACACCAACGGCCGATTGGCTCGCCACACGGTGCAGACCAACATCTCGTGGTCCATGATCCGGCATTCCCCTCGGCAAATGGCCGGAAAAATTTCTCCCACCACTTCGGGAGAGATCGCGGCCAGGAAACCAAGTTTCCCGACGTTGACCCCCAAGACAGGAATTTGCTGGCGGCGGAGGGACTTGGCCGCGCGGAGAATCGTGCCGTCCCCCCCCAAGACGAGGGCGAAATCAGCCGAAACGCCCGACAATTCATCTCGGACTTCCAGATCCGTTTCCACGATTTCAGCATGCCGAGCGAGTTGGGGACGCAATTTGGCCGCCAATTCGACCACGTTCTCGCGCTCCGCCAGCCCCAGCAGCAGGACCCGAGGAGGATGGTCTCGTCCGACCCAATCTGGAACCCCATTCATCTGGACCCCCTCTCGACACAGGCCGCTTACGTGCCAGTCGTGGCTTGCCCGGTCAATGTTCGGCCACCAGCGCGCGGGCTGTCAATGCGCGGCTGTTTCCTCGCGCCCCGTTTCCGAATTCTCGCCACTCCCAGCTAATTCTCCACAGACGCGGGCAATACCGACGGAATCCAGCCCCAGGTCCGCCAGAAGCTCTCCCCGCTCTCCATGCTCGACGTACTGGTCGGGAATCCCAAGCCGTCGGAACGAGCCGAGTGGCACGCCGTGATCGGCCGCCAACTCGAGTACCGCACTGCCGAAACCGCCCATCAAGGCGGCTTCCTCGACGGTCACCACAAAAGGAGCATTTTGCAGCAGGGGAAGGAGCGTCTCGGTATCCAGCGGCTTGATGAATCGAGCATTCACCACGGTCACGTTCAGGCCGCGGCGGCGGAGGACATCCGAGGCCGCGACACATTCTCGCAGCAGGGCTCCACAGCAAATAATCGTCCCATCCTCCCCTTCCCGCACCACTTCCGCTCGGCCCAGTTCGATCGGCGTTCGCTCTCGAGCCACCCCGTCGGCCGATGCCTTGGGATAGCGGATCGTCGCGGGGCCTGGATGTTTCAGAGCGAAATCGACCATCGCTCGTAGTTCCTCGCCATCTCCCGGCGCCATCATGACGAGGTTGGGAAAGAGCCGCAGGTAACCGATATCGAAGACTCCGTGATGCGTCGGACCATCCGGACCGGCCAAGCCCCCCCGGTCCAAGAGGAAAGTGACCGGTAGGTCCTGAAGCGACACCTCTTGGAAGATTTGATCGAAGCTTCGCTGCAGGAAGGTGCTGTAAATGTCGACAATCGGCCGTAACCCCGCCTTGGCCTGCCCGGCGGCAAAGGCGACCGTATGCGACTCACAGATTCCCGTATCAAAAAACCGGTCCGGAAACGCCTCCCGCACCGGCTCCAACTTGTTCCCCTGACACATCGCGGCGGTCATCACCGTCACGCGCGAGTCGGCGCGCATCTGCTCGAGCACTGCGTCTCGGGCAAAGTGCGTGAAGCTTCGCCCACCACCTCCTTGTTGCGGGACGGCTTGGTCCCCCTCCTTTTGAAAGGCGGGGGGAGCATGAAAGAAAACCGGATCGGCGGCGGCAGGCTGAAAGCCATGGCCCTTTTCGGTCACCACGTGCAGCAGAATCGGCCCATCCAAGTCCTTGACCATCTTCAAGTACTTGCGAAGCAGGGCAATATTGTGCCCGTCGATCGGACCGATGTAGCGAAAACCCAATTCCTCGAACAGCATTCCCCCATGGAGCCCCGCCTTGACACCTTCCTTCAGCTGAGCCAGGAATCGTTCGGCTGGATCTCCAAACAGAGGGACATGATTCAAGACGCGAATGACTTCCTGCTTAAAGCCGGAATACAACGGATTCGTCCGCAGTCGATCCAGATAACTGGCCATCCCTCCCACGCGCGGACAAATGGACATCTTGTTGTCATTCAGAATCACCAACACCTTGCTGTGGCGATCCGCGGCGTTGTTCATCGCCTCGAATACAATCCCCGAGGGAAAAGCTCCATCGCCGATCACCGCCACGGCATGCCGATCAGACTCACCCAACAACGCGTCACCGCTCCGGAGCCCCAAGATCGTGGAGACGCTGGAACCAGCATGACCGGTCATGAATAAGTCATAGGGACTCTCGGCCGGATGGGGATAGCCCATCAGCCCCCCCTTGGTCCGAATCGAGCTGAATTGCTGATAACGGCCGGTTACCAATTTATGCGGATAAATCTGGTGCCCCGTGTCCCAGATCAAGCGGTCTCGCCGGAAGTCGAAGACGTGATGCAGCGCCAAACAAAGCTCGACCACGCCCAAGTTCGAAGCGAAGTGAGCTGATCGGGCACTCAGGAGATTGCAAAGCACATCCCGGATTTCACCAGCCAGTTGGCCGAGTTGCTCAACGCTCATCGACTGAAGATCGGCCGCCGACGAAATTCGTGGCAATAGTTGCGGCATGGACGGGGACATGAATCAGTGACTCCTGTGCAAGACGTAACAGGCCAAGCCATCCAAATGGACCGCCGACGAGGTGAGGCACCGCACGGCGTCACGCGCCTCCCCAATCAATTGCTCGGCTCGCCTCCGACTCTCCTCCACTCCCAACACCCCGGGGAATGTCAGTTTACCGCGAGCTTCATCC
>JBJHCD010000072.1:0-10883 GCA_050485845.1 Pirellulaceae bacterium
CCCTAAGATCACGAGCCCCAGAATGAGGATGCCGCTTTTGTCTCGCAAAGTGTCTCGCGTCACTTGTTTTTCTCCAGCAGGATGTCTCGAGTGATTTGGAGAATCCGCGATTCTCGCCCCGAGAGATGCTCCAGGGCATCGATCAATTCCTCGTCCTCGGCCTGACCGACCGGATCGTCGGCATCTTGCAGCAGTCGAGCGAACCGCTCGGTCCGAGTGTTCACGCGCATCTGCAGGGCTCGAATCATTCGCAATTCGGCCAATTGATCCACCAGTGGCGGATCCTCCGATCCGGCTTGCTGTTGTTGCTGTTGTTGCTGCTGCTCTTGTCGCTCCTCCTGATCCCGCTGGGCCTGTTGGAGGGCCTCGATCATCTCCTCCAGGGAAGCAATGATGTCCTCTTGGGCCTCCTGGGTAAGGAGCCCGACATTCCCCTTGGCCAGCAAGTCGGTCACCCGGTCCATCTCTCGCCGGATCTGATCGACCGATTCGGGAAAGGCGATCGAGGACCCCTCTTCCTGAAGCAGCAGCAGAGCCCGCTCGGCCTCCAGCGAAATCTTCCGCTCCTCGCCACTCAGGTTATTGGCCAGGATCACAAAATCCCGCCCTCGTTCCTCGGCCGCAGTTCGGTCCAGTCGCTTGGTCGATTCAAAAACCTTGATCTGCATTTCCAACATCCGTCGGAATCGACTTTCCAGCAGTGACAGCATTCGCTCCACTTCTTCCTCGCGCATCTGCCGCAGGATCTCTTCCAGTTCGGCCTTGGCCTTCATCAGTTCTTCGCGAGCTTTCTCCTGGTCCTCGAGGGATTCCGACCGCTTGGCCTCCTCCAACTTTCGCTGCGCGTCGCGCATGCGGTCCTCCGCCGCCTGGATTCGTTTCCGAGCCGGATTTTCCTGTGGCGATGGGCTCTCCTCGGCCGAGGGACCGCCATCCCCAGGATCCCCACCTTCCGAATCACCTGGGGGCATGTCACCCGATGGACTTCCTTCCCCTGGGCTTCCAGGTTCCCCGTTCTCGGGAGCCTCCCCAGATTCACCGGACGATTCGCCCTCGCCCGCCTCTCCCGGAGCCTGACCTTCGCCCGGATCCCCCTCGCCAGAGGAAGGCTCCCCTGTTCCGTTCTCACCTGATTCACCCGGCTCACCTGGTTTCTCGGAGGAATCTCCTCCTTCCTCGGATCGACCGTCGTCCCCTTCCGACGGTTGGGAAGTAGGATCCCGATCCGACTCGCCCCCCTCGCCATTCTCGGACGATTCCCCCGCTCCCTGCTGACCGTCTCCCGGCATTCCCTCGGACGACTCCGAACCGGATTCCCCCTCGCCGGAACTCGGCGAGCCACGCTCGCCTGGTTGCGATTCTCCCCGACCAGACTCTCCCTCGCCTGATTCACCTTCACCTGTTTCGGCTTCCCCGGATTCACCATCGCGCGAGTCCCCCTCGCCTCGGGGTTCCTCCGCCTCTTGAATTTTCCGAGCCAGATCGGCGGCCCGCTCGGCAACTCGAGCCTGTTCTTCCACCAAGCGCTGCATGTCGACACCCCCTTCGGTGCGACCTTGGACGCTTCCCTGGAGGCGAATGAGGCGGTCGAGTTCCTTGATGTACTCCCGAATCCGCTCCTGCTCGCTACGGAGTCGATCCGGTCGATTCTCGCTTTGCAGCAATTCCAGGAGTTGCTTGAGATCCTGCAGGGCCACCCCCTGCTCATCAACCGCTCGACCATAGTCTTGCCGGACGAGCAATTGGGCGACATTTTCGAGTTGTCGTCGAGTCAATTTGTCGGCGGATTGCTGAAACGCCTGCTTCAGCAGGGCAGCCCGACGGGGGTTCTCGGCTGCTTCGAGTGCCGAGAGGTCAAAAAGCAGTTTCTCCAACCGGGTGTATCGATCCGCCAGCCCAGTCTGCTGGAGGGCCAGAGTCCCCTCCTCACTTGGCGCCGGGCCCGACCCCGATCCCCCTTCCTGAGCCATCATCGCCCATCCGGACGCCAGCACCAGGACAATCCAAGCCATGATTGCACAGACATGCCGCCCCCCGAGAGGAACTGCTCGCCAGGGGACCTGAGCCGTTGCCAACATCACGCAAACCTCCGATTGGGGAGAGGGGATAACGCCACCCTTAGGATACCGGGGAGAAGGAGGAGCCGGGAAGAGCGATTTCGCGGGAGGGGGCGTCAACATCCAAAAACCTTTCCTAATCAAGTAGGTCACGAATCGCTCGGCGACGTATCCGTCGAGTTTCGTCCTGGAGTCGCTGTTGGTCCTCGATCAGCGAGCGCACGATCTCTATCAGTTCATTGTACGACTCAATGTCGAGCATGGCTTCCAAAACTTGATTCAGTTCATCAATGACGTCATTCGTCTGACCCAATGCCGCTTCGGCGGCGGCAACCTGGTCGACGCGGTCGTTCCGAGCGGTCTCCAACTCCTTGAGCCGAGCGTCCAGTTCGGGAAACATCGTTTGGCCGATTCGCTGCAGCGGAGCCGCCACCAGGTTCTCGAGGCGACTCTGCCGATCTTCCGAGTCAACTCGGTTGTTCACCAGCTCCTCGCGAATCGAACGGAAGGAGGCGGCGATGCCCAGAACCTCGTCGGCCGATTTTTCGCTCTGCCGCTGGGCCTGCTGGATCTGCAGTCCGGGAAGATCGATGCCCGCCAGTTCCGCCGCGCGCAAGGCACTGGGCTGCTCGACGGAATCCCCGTCAGGACCAGCTTCTTCGACTCCTGCCAATTCCAGACTCACTTCCTCTGGGCCGATTCCTTCGGCAACTTCTCCCTCCGCGTTTTCCCTTTCCGCGTTTTCCCCTTCCGCGGCTTCTTCGTCCCCGTTTTCTCCGTCCGCGGCTTCTCCTTCTGGGAGGTCTCCATCTGGACTCTCCCGCGGCGAAGTCTCTGCCTCACTTTCACTGTCCGAACTCTCCGAGCCCACCGGTTGCTCGCTATCCTCTTCCGTCAGGCGTTCCGTCCGTAGAGCGTCTTCCACTCGGACCAACGAGTCGCGCATCTGGATCATTTCGTCCAGAATGTGTTCGAATCGGCGTCGTTCGGCCAGTTCTCTTCGATCGAGTCGGATCAGGAGTTCATCGGGAGTCACGACTTCGAGGTCCAAACGGGGCGTGCTACCAACATTGGGGCCAGAACCCAGGTCGTAACGATCTTGGGCTCGAATCTGCAGGGACAAGCGGTCACCTGGTTCGAGTTCCACGGCGGAGGACGATTCGGGAGGGGTCGCGTCGGTGGCCGAGGGAGAAGAAGAGGACGTGCGTTCGCTTCGGGTCCGGAGTTCACGCATGTCGAGCCGCGCATTAACCGATCCGTCCGCGGCCAATGCGATCGGTTGCTTGCGGGCGGGACGGTCATTGATCTGGAATTCGAACCAGGCCGAGTCGGCACCGTAGTCGTCGGAGACTTCCCCCCGGGCGGGAATGGCGACATCCGGGGTAACGGCGCTGCCGATGCCTCGGACATAGACTTCGACCTGCGGGGGACGATCCTCCACGGCCGTAATGAAGATTCGATGGGGGGATTCCGTCAGGACATTGTCCGTGTCGTACAGCGAGACCTCCAGACTGAGGCTCGAGTCGAGTGAAGCGACCGGGTATTCGAATTCACGCGGCGGATCCCCCTCTTGAAGTTCCAATGTCTGAACTTCCCCCGTGTCGGGGCGGACGAATTCAACTCGCTGCAGATCCTTGTTGGACCTCATGCGAATGGTCAGTTGCGTTCCCTGGGGAAGTTCGGTGCCGCTGGAGCGGTAATTCATTTCGCGGGGCATCCACAGCCCCAAGTCAGGATTCCGCAGGTAACTGGGGAACTCGCAGTCCAGCACCGTGGAGATCACCGCCGGGTTCTCGACCACTTCGATATGAAAGTTGCGGAGGCGGTGGTCGTATCCGACGACATCAAACTGCATGTCATCGAGGATCGCCTGGAAAGGCTTTCCTGAAAACGAATAGAGCTGGAAATTATCTTCACCGACCCCTCCATCTCGCCGCATGTTCACTTGACCTCGAGTTCCCGCCTCCAACCGGTAGTAGATGCGACAGTAATCGGGCACCTGAATCGCGCCGGCGTTCGCTCGAACTCGCAACACCGCGTTCGTCCCCCGCGCCACCTTCACTCGGCCATCCACGAACGGAAGCGTTTCCGTCCAGGAGAGTTCTCCGGTTCGGGGAGACATTCGTTCGATATCGACACCGACCACGTCAATCTCCGCTCGACGAGGCCAAGTCTCCTCGGAGAGTAGATAGAGTCGGCGGAAGCCGAGTTCCAGTGACGAGCGGTCCAGGGCGGCGAAGGCAATCAGCGACAGGGCGATGGCCGATACTCCCAGGACCGTCAGAACCAGCGGGCGGCGGCGAAAGACGGGGCCCAGTCGTACATCGGTCAAGCGGGACAGCGCCAGTCGTTCGGTTTCGTCCAGCAATTGTGGATTGTATTCGGCTCGTTCCGCCGATCGCTGGGATAATTCCACGGTGGTCACCAGGCTTTCGCCGAACCGGGGATATCGTCGTTCGAGCAGTACCGCCATGCTCCGATCGGGCAGTCGGACAAATGTCCGGGAAATCACGCGCCGGTAGAGAATCGCCGCCAAGACCAGAGCGATCAGCCCCAACAGAACCGCACGAATCTCCCAATTCAACTCGCTGGCCCACAGGAGAACCGGAAAATAATCGAGCGCCAAGACGACCCAAAAAGTGACTCCCAACCAGAGAAAAGCGGTGAGAAGTCCATCGAGCCAGACATAGGCGCGAATTCTCCACCGGAGCCCTCGCAGCAGGGAGCGGATCTCGGATGGAAGACGGCGCGTGGTCGAAGTATTGGACATAAGTCAACGTATTGAAGAGAAAACTAAGCGAGTTTATTCAGTCGTCGGATCAGCCACTCCAAACTCAATACCCCGGCGATCAAGCCGAGCAGCCAGATCGAGAGCAGTTCCTTGAAGCGTCGATCGGGTGTCCCGGGAAGGATGGTCTCTTGATCCTGGGGGGCCAGTACTTCCGTCAAGGGAGGCTTGCCCGAGTTGGATAGTCCGAGTGCCTCATCCATGCCGATGTAGAACTGTCCCCGAGTCTTCTCGGCAATCTCCTGCAGCACCGCGTCGTTGCGAAGCGGGCGACGCATCTCGGCCAACGAACTACTAGCTCGGACTTCCTGAGTCAGCAATTCATCCCCACGCGCCTCGGGAGCGAGCAGTTCCACTCGATAATCCCCTTCGAGAACCACCGAGAATTGCCCTTGATACTCCCCTTCGCGGGTCGCATCGGGAATTCGCTGGAGCGTCAGCGGAGTGCGACGGCGATCCGGATGAATCAACGAGGCTTGAACCTCGGTCGCTCGGAGCGGTTGACGCTGCGAATCAGTGAGGACCGCAGTCACCGTGATTTGATCGCCCAGGAAGCATCGTTCCTTGTCGACCAGCAGAACTCCTCGGCTACTATCGCGGAGCAGACGTCCCTGGGAGATCCAACGAATCAGCTTGGTGTAGAACGTCTCGAAATACTTGTCATCCAAGGCTCGCAGCCGCCACATTTCTCCGCTGGCCAGAAAGAAGACTCGGCCCGATCCATAGTAGTGTCCCGCCATGTAAACCGGCGCGTCGCTGATGGAGGAAGAGGCCTGCGGATCACTGGCCCGAGCATAAACGCGGGCGCCGCTCTTTACATCGCGAATGGGCGTATGGCCATAGACTCCCTCGAAAGAGGACCAGATCTGCTCGCTACGAATGGCGTCTTCCTCCAGCCAGAGGAATTTTTCACCCAAGCCGTCCCGCGTGAACTGCAAGGGACGGGGGCGATCGGCCGCGGGCCGCGAGAGGCTGACCGACGAAAGTCCCTCGCCGGCAAAGACCACGGGATAGAGCGACTTCAGCAGATCAACTCGCGAATCGGCCCCGCGACGCATCTGGGTCCATTCCGAGTGATAAACCGGCCCGGCGATCAAGACCAAACCACCCGCCTGCTCCGACACCCAACGTTCCAACAACCGAAGCTGCGTCTCGTCCAGCTTCAGCCAGTCGGGATCAAAGGCAATGATGCAGTCGTAAGCGAACAGCTCATCCGCCGTTCGAGGAAAATCGAACAGCAATTCATCCGCTTCCTGCGAGATCCCCGGTTGTCCAGTCTGTAGGTAGACATCGGAGATCGTGTCCCGATCCCGGAAGAGCAGATTGCGGAGGAAGTTGTATTCTCGAGTCGGCCCCCCCGCGACCAGCAGAACGCGGTTCTTCTGATCGACAACTTCGACGTTCGCGCTCCGTTGATTGTCACTCGGATCATGATCCTGTTCCGGAGGGACCACCTTCAGCGTATAGCGGCGTGTTCCGACCTCACCCGGAGTTGCCTCAAATTCGACGGGAAACGGGACGCCATCCTCCCCCAGCACCACCGATTTTTCTTCCTCGAAGACATCGGCGACCTCCTCGGACTGATCCACCAGAGCCGAATAGAGTTCCACTCGGACCGTTCTCCCCGCCAACCCGAATGATTGAATGTAGCCCAGCAGAGGAAAGCGGTCCCCAGGATAGACCCGCTGCGGGGCCTCCAGATCCACTACTCGTACATTGATGGGAGGTCGATCGGTCCCCATCCCCACCGTGTGCACGGGAATTCCAGCTTCCTGCGCGGCGAGCGTGGCCACCGAGTAGTCGATTCCGGCGTTTCCCTGACCGTCCGTCACCAGCACGATTCCGGAAATCGGGCCGCCTCGCTCTTGATTCACGGCGTGCCGGAGGGCATCACCCAACCGAGTCGCCTGACCTCGGGGCGCCAGTTCCGTTTGCCAATCGACTTCTGGAATCTCCTCTTCGTCGCCCTCCGATGCCAGGGGAGTTGAGCGGACCACCACGACATTCGAAGCTCGTCCGGTCAGCCCCACGATGTCCAACAAGGCCGCGTCGGGATTCCGCAGGTGGGCCACGGCAAAGACGATCAGTGACGAGATCATCAAGACCATGGCGGCCAGCAGGCTCCATGATCCCCGTTCCCCCGCCGCTGGACGGGATCCGCGCCGGTACGCCCCCCAAGCGTAAAACGCGCCACAGAGCAGGGCGACCAGCAGCAGCCCTCCGGCGACTCGCGCAATCCGACGCGATTCGACCAGCCGAGCCATCTCCTGCTCGAAGGCCCTATCGGCGGCGCCGTCATCCGACAAAGCTGCCGGCCGAATCAACGAGACAATCTCCTCGGGAGTCGACGAATCCGAAAAACGCTCGACCTTCACGTCATGCTGCTCGTTCAACTGTTCCACGAGACGTTGTTCACGAAAGACGTTTGCCAGCAACTCGGCCCGACTCGGTCCAAGGCTCTGACGCTGCTCGTCATAGTCTCGAATGGCCATGCTTTGACTCGTGTCCAGCAGCACGACGGCTCGTGAATTCTTCGTCAGGCGACGTTCGGTTCCCTTCTCCAGGTCGAAAAAGAAAAACAGGATACCGGCCAGCGCCGCCAATCTCAGCACCACCAACAGCACCGCCACGCCGCTTCGCAACTCGACACTATCCCGCCGGTACATGTGGACCACGTAAGTCAGCACGGCCAGGATGATGGCCAGCAGGGCCAGCCACTGCCAGCCTTCTGTCAGAGACTGGAGTCGCGCGAGCCGATGATAGGTCGCGTCCCCATCGGCGGCGAGGAGCCAGGAAAAACGAGTCATGAGCGGGATCCTCCCGGAAGCGTATGATAACTTGCGGCGTACCCCAAGGCCTGTTCGGCCAGCAGCAGACCAATCAGCAGGATCATGATCAGCAGACTGGGGGGAAGATTCGCCGGATTGAGGGATTCGAACTGGGTCTCTTCCGAGTACCGCCAACTCGGTCGGGCCGGAGCGACGCCGGACATCAGCGATTGCGGTTCCACCGTGGTCAAATCCCCTTCGGCGGGCTCGACGTTCAAGGCGAACCGCTGCACTTCCACTCCTCCCGTCAACCGAGTCAGCCAGACCTCATAAACTCCCGCTCGATGCGTCTCGCCGACAAACCCATCGCCCGCATTCCTTCCGAGCGACAACAGGGCGGTGGAATCTTGCTCGTCGTCGGCGGAAACCGCCGACTTGTCGAGTACCAGTCGCCCGGCACTTCCCGTCCCTCCTCCCGGAAGGACGACTTGCGCCTCGGGCCGAAATTCCTCGGTGTTGACGGCCAACTGCATCTTCGCCCCGACCTGCCGGTCATCCGAACCCCGGCGGGCCTGGGCCAAGTAGGATTGGAGCTGCAAGGCGATCAAGGCATTGGGTCCCAACACCAAGTCATTCCAGAGGGGAGCATAGGTCGAGGAAAACACGACCACGCGTCCATTGCCGAAAGTTCGTTCCACGACCAGCGGAGCTTGATTCCGTAGCCGGGCAACCACCTGTACGGTCGAGTTTTCGGGAGGTTTCCAGTCACCCTCCGGCGAGAAATAGCGGTCGACGTTCACCATGCGAATCAGTGGATTGCGTCCGGCAAGCAGGTTTCGAAAAATCGGATGTTCCGACCCCTCGATGATCACATCGGGTTCGTTCTGACGGCTTGGGGGGAGCAGGTCCTGTTGGCCGACAGGAAAGGGAAACAGACCTTCACCCTGCCGGTACAGGGTGTCTCGGTAGAACCG
Source organism: Pirellulaceae bacterium (assembly GCA_050485845.1). GTDB lineage: Bacteria > Planctomycetota > Planctomycetia > Pirellulales > Pirellulaceae > JBJHCD01. The sequence continues at coordinate 8,588 of JBJHCD010000072.1, forward strand.
AGGATCAACCTGTGGCCCCAGGAAGAATGCAACTCCTCCTCCCTGACGCACATAGTTCTCCAGATTCTCGACCGCTCGAGGATCGAGGCGTTCGACATCCAACAAATAAATCGCCTGATACTCATTCAGTTCCGCGATGGGGACGTCGCGGAGATACGTGGCGGGTTCCAATCGGGGTTGAATACCCGTGCGAGCCCTGGGGCCGGGCTGGAAGATGGAGTCGAGATAAAAGGCGTGGCGCCGCTCGGGATCCCCATCGATCACCAATCCCGGTTCCGCGGTCCGGACCTGCACGACGCACCAGCGGCGATTGTCCGTGGGGAGTGGATCGTCGGGCAGAATCGCCTCGACCACATGACGGCCCGGTTGCGGAAAAAAGACCTGGACCCGCTGCGTCACGGTTTCGCCCGGCAGAATGGACTCAATCAACTCCACCGGCAAGTCTTCCGTGCGAGGTTCCAGATCGCCCGGTCCCGTGGAGCCCGCGCGGCTATCGTCAAAGAAGTGGGACCGGACCCGCAACTGCACCTGTCCACTGGGCTGCGTTCCGAAATTCTGGACCGTCACATTCACGGCCAATGGGACACCGGCGACGCGGGGACCGGCATCCGGTTGTATCTCGAGAATTCCAAGGTTTCCCGCTCCCTGCCGAGCGCAACTGACCAGCTCGACTTCCGCTCCATCCCCTTGCAATTCGACCAGGGCCGAGCGGAGTTCGGCCGGGTTTCGCCATTCCCGAGTCCGGAAATCGGAAACGACGTAGACCAACTTCGAGGGGGCTTCGTCTTCGGCAATCAACTGCCGAATCAGCTGCAGTCCTCGGAAAGGCCCCGTGGCCAGTTGACTGACGGTCAGCCGACGCCGCTGTTCCTCCAATCGCGCCTCGAAGCGGCCATCCACCGGTTCGGCATTCAAGTCCGCCACGGCCGACAGGTCCTCCAGATCCCACTCGGCCAACGCCCCCTCGGAAGGTTCATTCGCTGCCGGCCCACCCCCCTCGGCCGCCCGTGAGAAGCGAATCAGGGTAAACCGCTGGGGACCTTCCTGCTCTTGAGCCCGGCGGGCAATCGCCTGCACAACGCCGATCGCGCGATCGAAGACGGTCGCGTCCCCGACTCGTTCGGCCATTGAAAAGCTGTCGTCCAACAACACGTAGTGGTGTGCCGCGGCGCCGCTGAATCGGGCGAACAAGCGATGCTGCGGCTTCCACTGGGCCAGCATGGCGACCAGCAGGCAGATGACGGCAATACGGGAAGCGAGCAGAAGAAACTGCCTGAGCCAAACCCACTTGCGATGCTTCTTGTAGCTCTGCAACAAAAAGTCCATCGCCGCCCACTGGACGCGCTGATGGCGAAGCAGGTTGATCAAATGGATCAACAGCGGAACGAGGGCCAGCAAAAACCCCCACGTCAAGGCGGGAAAACCAAACTGCCACATAGCGGAATTACCGTTCAGGTTGACGGACTAGTTGCGATGATGCATCCCCAACCGATTACTCAAGTACGTTGCGAGGGCCGCGTCGAGCGGATCGCTGGTTCGGAGCAGCGCGTAATCAATCACGTTCCGAGCACAGGAGTGCCGGACGTGGTCCAGGAACTGCTGCAGTGCCTCGAGATACCCTTCTCGCAAGGCCCGGGGATTGCAGTTCAAAAAAGCCTCCGACTCCAAGCCGTCAAACCGCATCGGTCCGGCGAATGGGAAGTCGATTTCGTCGTCATCCAGGACATGAAAGACCAGCACATCGTGCCCCCGTTGCCGAAGCAAGCGCAGTCCGCGCAGCATGCCGTCCACGTCTCCCAAGAGGTCCGAAAGCAGGATCATCATCCCTCGGCGAGGATACGTTTCCGCAACCTGCCGCAGGACGCCCGCCATGTCGGTCTTGTCGCGCGGGGCACTGGCGTCAAAGGCCTCGATCACCGACGCCAGATGATTCCGCTTGCTGCGAATGGGGACCTGCATCCGAACTCGATCGTCGAAGGCCACGACCCCCACGGCATCCTGCTGCTTCAAGATCAGATAGGCCAGGCTCGCCGCCAGCGTCGCCGCGTACTCGTACTTGTTCAGCGGACCACGCCCGTACTGCATGCTGGCCGAGACGTCCAGCAGCAACGTGCAGCGGAGGTTCGTGTCCGCCTCGTACTGCTTGACGTAGAAGCGATCCTGTCTCGCCCAGACTTTCCAGTCCACGTGACGCAGATCATCCCCCGGGACATACTCGCGGTGCTGCCGGAATTCGATCGACTGACCGAAATACGGACTGCGGTGCATGCCCGAAAGGAAGCCCTCCACGATGTGT
>JBJHCD010000072.1:10893-12167 GCA_050485845.1 Pirellulaceae bacterium
CTCGCAGGTCGAGCCTCGAAATGCGCTGAATCGCCTCAGGATGCAAAAATCTTTTGGAATCGGGCATCGCTTGTAAGCTCGTCTTCCTTGGTCGGGGTCACCGCCAACAGGCGCTCAATAATGTCGTCGGGGGAAATTCCGTCACTCTCGGCGGCAAAATTCACCACCAAGCGATGCCGCAGCACCGGTTGTGCCAGAGCCTGAATGTCCTCGGTCGACACACAGGTGCGGCCATACAACAAGGCCCGCGCCTTGCCCCCGAGAATCAGATACTGAACGGCACGAGGTCCCGCCCCCCAACTGACCATCTCTTCCACGAAGTCAGGAACCCCGACCTCGCCAACTCGGGTCTGGCGGACCAGCGACAAGGCATAGCGGATCACATGGTCGCTGACCGGGACTTCGCGAACCGTCCGCTGCAACTGCAGAATCTGCTCGGCCGTCAGCACCGGCTGAATCGTATCGCTCTGCACGGCCGTGGTCCGGCGAGCGACCTCGAATTCCTCGTCGAACTTCGGATACCTCACGAAGACCTTGAACATGAAGCGGTCCTGCTGCGCTTCGGGCAGCGGATAGGTCCCCTCCTGCTCAATCGGGTTCTGGGTCGCCAAGACGAAAAACGGATCGGCCAGCGGATGCCGCTCGCGACCGACCGTCACCTGCCGCTCCTGCATCGCCTCCAACAACGCGGCCTGCGTCTTGGGAGGAGTTCGATTGATTTCGTCCGCCAGAACGATATGCGAGAAAAGTGGCCCTTCCAGGAATCGCCGCTCGCGACCTCCCGTCGTTCGGTTCTCTTCAATGATGTCCGTCCCCGTGATGTCGGCGGGCATCAAGTCGGGAGTAAACTGAATCCGGCTGAAGGTCAGGTTCAGCGTCCGAGCCAAGGTGCTGATCAGCAACGTCTTGGCCAGTCCCGGAACTCCTTCCAGCAGGCAGTGCCCTCGGCTGAACAGCGATATCAGCAGTTCCTCGATCACCTCCTGTTGTCCCACGATCACCTGGGAGAGCTGATCGACCAATCGTTCGCGGGCCTCGCCCAAGAGGCGCACGGCCTGGGCGTCCGCGAGGGGAGGTGGCGGCGAGGCGGGCTTTCCTTCGGAATTCATCGGCTCTCCTTCTGAGGGCGGCAAGTACAACGGGATGGGGCGGCAACCCGCTTCCCATCACTCTTGTTCACTCACTCTTGTTCACTATTGTTGAGGTGTCGTCGCTATCAGGAAATAGGGGCGTTGTTGCCCCCCACGTCGTCGGTGACCGCAGGGGAACCGACC
>JBJHCD010000073.1:0-12063 GCA_050485845.1 Pirellulaceae bacterium
CGAGCACAGCTGGCGGCGTGGCCCTCCCTCGCGGGCGGAAAGAACACGCTCCTCCACGCCCCGACCGGATCGGGGAAGACCTTGGCGTCCTTTCTGGTGGCCATCGACCGGCTGATGTTCCCTCGTCCGCCCGACCCACAGAGTAACGACCCACAGAGCGAGGACTCACCGAGCGAGGACTCACGGAAAGAGAACCCACAGAGAAAGAACTCAAGTAGAAAGACAAAAAAAGGAGAAAACGCGGCAACTCGTCCCGGCGGGATTCGCGTGCTCTATATCTCGCCCCTCAAGGCCCTGGCGGTGGATGTCGAGCGAAATCTAAGGGCCCCCTTGGCGGGAGTCCGAAATGTCGCTCAACGCCTCGACATCCCTTTTCACCAACCCACGGTCGGCCTCCGCTCCGGGGATACTCCCGCGGACGAGCGGCGCCGTCTCACTCGGTACCCCCCCGAGATCCTGATCACTACCCCCGAGTCGCTCTACCTGCTGCTCACCTCGCAAGCCCGCAAGATTCTCCACTCCATCGAAACGGTCATCATCGATGAAATCCATTCCTTGGTCTCGACCAAACGCGGGAGCCACTTGTTTCTGTCACTCGAGCGATTGGAGGACCTACGGCGGCGCGGCAGTGGGAATGGGAGTGGGAATGGGATTTGTAGTGACCGTGGTGAGTTGGACGCCGGTATCGCGCCGCTCCAGCGGATCGGACTCTCGGCAACGCAACGACCACTCGACGAAGTGGCTCGGCTTCTGGCCGGAGCCGATCTGATTCCGGAGAGCGGTGGGAGCCGGTTGCAGCCCCGCGAAATGGAAATCATCGACGGCACGGAGAGCAAACAGTTCGATATTCGCGTCGAAGTGCCGGTCGAGGACATGGCCCGACTTGGGGAGAGCGATGCGGCCCCTGACATCAGCGGCGGCCCTGGTACCAGCGGCGTCAATGGCATCAGCGCCGTCGTTGGCATCGACAGTGTCCCTTACACCGAAAGCGTCAGCGGCACCGAAGGTATCGACTCGGGGCCCACCTCCGGCCCGGTCACTCCATCCATCTGGCCACGCATTCATCCTCGGCTACTCGAACTGATTCGCCGGCACCGATCGACCATCATCTTCGCCAACAGTCGGCGGCTGGCGGAACGACTTTCCACCGCCCTGAACGAGTTGGCCGGAGAGGAACTCGTGCTGGCTCACCATGGCTCCGTCTCCAAGGAGACTCGAGCGGCCATTGAGGACCGATTGAAGCGAGGGGACTTGCCGGCGATTGTCGCCACGTCGACATTGGAATTGGGCATCGACATGGGGGCGGTTGATTTGGTGATCCAGATCGAATCTCCTCCCTCGATCGCGGCGGGAATCCAGCGAATTGGCCGAGCGGGGCATCAGGTCGGGGCGACGAGCGAGGGAGTGGTGTTCCCCAAGTACCGTGGCGATCTCTTGGCCTGTAGCGCCGCCGTGGGGCGGATGTTGGAGGGCCGGGTGGAGGAGTCTTTCTATCCTCGAAATCCACTCGACATCGTCGCCCAACAACTGGTCGCCATGGTCGCCCTGGAGCCGCGCGGCGTGGATGAATTGTACGACATATTCCGCCGAGCGGCCCCGTTTCACGAACTTCCCCGATCCGCTTTCGAGGGAGTGCTCGATCTCCTGTCCGGACGCTATCCCTCCGACCAATTCGCGGCTCTGAAACCTCGAGTGCATTGGGACCGGCTGAGCGGAGTCGTTTCGGCTCGCGCCGGTGCCCAGCGAGTGGCCATTTTGAATGGGGGCACGATTCCCGACCGAGGCCTGTATGGCGTCTTTCTGGCGGATGATCCGGAAGGGAAACGGAGCCGCGTGGGGGAGTTGGACGAGGAGATGGTCTTCGAAACCCATGCCGGGGATGTCTTCTTGTTGGGGGCCAGCAGTTGGCGAGTGACCGAGATCACGCAAGATCGGGTCCTGGTCGCTCCCGCCCCGGGCGAACCGGGAAAGATGCCTTTTTGGAGAGGGGATGGGCCTGGGAGACCACTGGAGTTCGGCCGCGCTATCGGCAAGTTGACTCGCGAACTGTCGCGCGGTTCTCGGGCGAAGGGAGAGAAGCGGCTGACGGAGCATCACGGCTTGGAACCGCGGGCCGCTCGCAACCTGATGAACTATTTGCGGGAGCAAGTCGAGTGCACGGAGGAGCCTCCCACGGACCAGACGTTGATCCTGGAATGTTTTTTGGATGAGGTGGGAGATTGGCGAGTGGCCTTGCTGTCGCCGTTTGGGTCGCGCGTACACGCTCCTTGGGCGATGGTCGTGTCCGCTCAACTTCGTCGTCAGACTCTGGGAGATATCGACGTCGTCTGGACGGACGACGGAATGGCCTTTCGGCTTCCCGAGGCCGATGAGCCGCCGGATTGGCAACAATTCTTTCCGGAGCCTGACGACGTGGAGGACCGGCTGGTCCGAGAACTCGGGGGAACGGCCTTATTCTCCGGTCACTTTCGGGAGAATGCCGCTCGAGCCTTGTTGCTGCCTCGACAACAACCGGGCAAACGGACGCCCCTCTGGCTGCAGCGAAGACGCTCGGCCGACCTTCTGGCCGTGGCCGCGCAGTATGCCGACTTTCCCTTGATCTTGGAGACGTATCGCGAATGCCTTCGCGACGTCTTCGACTTGCCGGGACTCAAGCAAATCCTGACGGAAGTGCAGTCGGGACGAATCCAAGTAAGACGCGTCGAATCGCGGCGGCCATCTCCTTTCGCCTCCTCGCTGCTGTTCGGCTACGCCGGACAATTTCTGTACGAGGGGGACGCCCCCTTGGCCGAACGGCGAGCCCAGACCTTGGCACTCGATCACGCTCAACTACGCGAACTGCTGGGCGAGGCGGAACTGCGCGAACTGCTGGACGAGGAAGTCTTGACCGGGACGGAATTGGAATTGCAGCGATTGGACGATCGCTTCGCAATTCGCCATCCCGATGGATTGCACGAGATGCTGCTGTTCCTCGGGGATCTGGACGAATCGGAAATCCAATCGCGGCTTTCTTCCGAAGTGATCGAGAGTGGCGAATGGCCGGCCTGGTTACAGCAGTTGATCGAAACGCGGCGAGTTATCCGGATTCGGATCGCGGGGACGTGGCGATATGCCGCGGCCGAAGATGCGGCCCGTTTTCGCGACGCCCTGGGGATCGCTCCTCCGCCGGGACTTCCCGAGGCGTTCCTGGAATCAGTGGCGGATCCGGCGGGTGACCTCGTGTCACGTTACGCTCGAACGCACGGTCCGTTCCAGGCAGCCGACGTGGCACGGCGACTCGGTCTGGGGTTGGCTGTCGTGCAGTCGATTCTCGAGCGACTCGCGGCGTCGGATCGAGTCGTCATGGGGGAGTTCCTGCCGGGCCGCCGAGGCATGGAATGGTGTGACGCCGATGTGCTGCGACTGCTGAAGCGGCGTTCGCTGGCCAAGCTGAGAAAACAGATTGAACCGGTAACGCCACGCAGTCTCGGAAGATTCCTGCCTCAATGGCAAGGAATCGAACGCCCACGACGCGGATTGGATGGTCTGTTGGACGTGATGGAACAACTTCAGGGACTCCCCTTGCCCAGGTCGGTTTGGGAGAACGAGGTACTGCCGGGGCGGATCATCGATTACCAGCCCCACGAACTGGATAAGCTCTGCGTGGCGGGGGAACTGGTCTGGCGCGGGTTCGAGCCGGTGGGGGATCGGGATGGGCGAATCGCCTTTTATCTCGCGGACCATTTCCCTCTCCTCGCTCCGCCGCCCGAGCCCGCGGAGGGCGAGTTGGTCGAGAAGGTTCGCGATCGGTTGCGGAACCGGGGGGCCATGTTTATCGATGAACTGGCCCGGGATCTGGATGAGTTTCCTCATGAAGTTCAGGGGGCACTGTGGGAACTGGTTTGGAGCGGCGAGCTATCGAATGACACGATCGATCCCCTCCGTTCCTTTTCGGCATCGGTTCGTGGTGGCCGACGATCGGGTCGGTCCAGCCTCGAGGGATTTCGTTCTCGACGGGCGAGTAGGGCGCCGGGTACGCAGGGACGCTGGACTCTGCTCCCAAACATTTCGCTGGAGGGAGGGCGTCAAACCGAACGGCAACTTGCCCTGGCCAACCAACTGGTGCGGCGGTATGGCCTGGTTACTCGGAGCATTGTGAAAAGTGAGAACATCCCAGGTGGATTCGCGGGACTGTACCCCGTGCTGAAGTCATTGGAGGAGTCGGGTAAGGTGCGGCGCGGTTATTTCGTGGCCGGATTGGGAGGGGCACAATTCGCTGCTCCGGGAGTGGAGCACGAACTTCGCCGTTCGGTCGACGGCGATGCGGTATCGCCTCGAGTGTTGGGGGCCTCCGATCCGGCCAACCCGTATGGAGCGGCGCTCCCCTGGCCCCTTCCTCCCCCATCGGCCGCTCGGCCTCAACGAGCCTCTGGGGCTCGCGTCATCCTCTGGGAGGGAGATCTGGTTGGATTTCTGGGAAGGAGCGAGCAGCAATTGACGACCTTTCTCCCAGCGGCCCCAGCGGAGCGAAAGCGGGCTATCGAGGGACTCGTGTCCGGGCTTGTCGAAATGACTCGCCAAGGTTCCCCCGTCTACCTGACCCAGGTCGACGGGGTCGCTCCGGGCGAATCGCCTCTGGGCACGAATCTGGTATCCGCCGGTTTTGTCGCCACGCCCCGCGGATACCTGCTGCGGGCACCACGGGAAAAGACGGAGCGGAGGAGGGGAGATGCCTGAGGGAGATACCATCTTTCGTGCCGCGACTCAGTTGCGTCGAGTCCTCCAATGGCAAACCCTGACCGACGCCCAAGTGCAGGCTTCCCAATTCGACGTGGAGACGTTTCGTGGTTCACCGGTCCAATCGATCGAGGCGCGGGGGAAGCATCTGTTGATCACCATCGGAGACCACTCGGTGGTGCATACTCATCTTGGAATGACAGGTTCATGGCATGTATACCGAGTGGGTGAACCGTGGCGGAAACCGGCCCATCGTGCTCATGTCCGCTTGGAGACGCGGGAGATGATCGCGGTCTGTTTCAGTCCCAAATTGGTGGAATTGTTGACCCCGGCGGGAGTGCGTGGCCACCGCTTTCTACGGCGACTCGGTCCCGACCTATTGGCCACCTCCTTGGACGAGGAGGAGGTCTTGCGACGATTCCGCTTGGGGAATCGACTGACGATCGGCGAGGCGATCATGAATCAAACGATCGTCTCCGGCGTGGGAAATATTTACAAATCCGAGGTGTTGTTCCTGGAGCAGTTGAATCCATTCGCCCTCGTCGAGATCCTGCCGGACGAGGTATTGCTGCGGGTCGTTCGGAGGGGGGCCGGATTGATGCGGCGGAATGTGCAAGGAGGAGCCCGGACGACTCGATTCCGCCTGGATGGGCAGCGGCACTGGGTATATGGCCGATCCGGGAAGCCTTGCCTGCGGTGTGGCGCGACGGTGCTGATGCGGCGTCAAGGTGACTTGGGGAGGAGCACCTACTGGTGTCCAGCCTGCCAGGCACAACCATTGCTTACGCCGCCTTGAAAACTTGGTACCATTGGCGACGGAACTTGTACTTCTCCCTTCTCCCGACACTCTTCATTATTGAATTAGAAAACTTCATGTCCGAGAAGATACCGACATCGTCTCCGCAGCGTAATCTGGCCATAGTGGGCCTCTTTCTGGGAACGGCCGTGGTTGTCGCCGTCTCCCTGGTCTGGTGGGCCCAACAGCGCATTCGAGATCGTGAGTCTCGGGAAGTGGTCAATGCGGAACGTCCACTACCCCCGATCGAAATTCCGCCTCCTCCCGACATGCATTACGTCGGCTCGGAGAGTTGCCGGGAGTGTCACGCGGAGGTGTTCGAAAAATATCAGACACATCCGAAGTACCACTCGATTGTCTCGGTGACCGACGAGCCCTCCATCGAAGACTACGACTCGGAAACTCGATTCGCCCCCATTCCTGAAAGGCAGTATGAAGTTCAACGTGAAGAGGGGGAGGTGCGGCATCACGAACTCGGCTTCGACCGGGACGGGGAGCTGATTTACGATCAGGGTGAACCGGTCCACTACGGGATCGGCTCGGGGAAGCGACTACGGTCCTACATACTCGACCGAGAAGGGCACCTGTTCCTTTCGCCGATTTCCTGGTTCAGCGAGCCCGGACACTGGGAGCTTTCGGTCGGATACGACCAGTTCCCGCATGCTCGATTCGATAACGTGATCGGCGAGCGCTGCGCCAATTGCCATTCCGGCCACTATGTGCTGGAGGACCGGACATCGACCACGGCCGCTCCTCGATTCGAACCTCCTGGGCTCCGCGAGTTGGCCATTAGTTGCGAACGATGCCATGGTCCGGGAGGAGAGCACGTCCGACTGCGTCGCGAGCAGGGAGATCAAGTCACGGAAGATCCGATGTTGAGGCTCAGTTCCCTGCAACCGGGGCCGCGGGATAGTGTCTGCAATCAATGCCACATCCACGCCGAGCATGAAGTGGTCCGATTCGGCCGTCGCTACGATGATTTTCGCCCGGGAGACAATGTCGGAGATATTGTCTCCCTGTTTGTCGGCGGCTTGGATCCGCGGGAACCGGTCCCCAATCATCGCCGAAGTCCGGCCGAGCAGATTCGTTTGAGCCAGTGCTCAATTCGGAGCGACCGCGCCTTGGGCTGCACCACTTGCCACGATCCGCATCAGGTTCCCGAACCGGCGAACGTGGCGACTTATTACCGGCAGCGCTGTTTCACCTGCCATGATGATGGAAGTTGTTCACTTCCGCTGCCGCAACAGGAAGCCGCGCCGGCATCCGGTTCCTGCATCGCCTGCCACATGCCTCCCGAGGATGACCTTCCTCTGCTGCATGCCACTCGAACGGATCACCGGATTCTCCGCGATCCGTCGCGGGAGAATGGCTCCCCGCCTGCTGCGGGAGGGCGAGGGCAACTTCCCAAGATCTTCGACTTGATTGATGCCCCGCTGACCGACGGTGACGAAACTCGAGCGATGGGCCTGATGTATTCGGAGCGAGCGGCGAGTCGCCGTTCGAGACAGGATGCCACGCAGGCCGAGTCCCTGTTGACTCGATCCCTCCCCGCGACGCAGGGGATGGATGCGCGAGTTTTTCATGGAATGGCCATTGCCATGGCACTGATGAACCGAACGGATGAGGCCTTGGAGCTTCTGCAGATCACAACCCGAATCGATCCGACTCGAGAAGAAGCGTGGTACGACATTGCGGCCGCCACGCAGACTTCCCAGGACTTTGCTGCCAGTCGCCGCTACGCGGAACGCTTGGTGAGGCTGAATCCGTGGCGAGCGGAGTGGCATGGCCGATTCGCTCAGGTCTTGGCCACGGCGGCACAGCCCGAGGCGGCAATTCGCTCGGCCCAAAAGGCATTGGAACTCGATCCAAGCAGCCTGCCTGTTTGGAACCTCTTGAACGCCCTTCATCAGCTACTGGGCAACGAGGAGGAGGCTACCGAGGCCCAGAAGATGCTTGAGCGGCTGATGAGTGCCGTTCCGGAGAACTGACCATTGGCTCGCCGGCGAGCCGACCGCTCACGGTTCCAGCTGTAGAAGTTCTGTCAGGCGGCGTACCGCGGCGAGGCGTCGCCGATCCGCCGACGTTTGCGGGTGCTGTTCCGCTCGGGTGCTGAGTTCCTGCTGGAATGTCCGCCAAAGCGTCATGTTCCCCTGTCGGCGACATTCCTCCAGTTGCTCAAGTAGCTCGGGTTGCTGGTCCACCAGCGTCGCGAACTCCAAAAGCGTTTCTCGCTGGTCCAACGGGGTGGCGCCTAGCAACTCGCTCTGGACGTCGCCCGTGGGCATGAGCGAACGGCTCGACATGACATAACCGAAGGGGAAGGCCTCCGAGACGGAAAATGTCCAACGAACTTTTCCCTCGGATTGCAATCGACCCGACGTTTCGATGATCGTCCCCGGCATCTCCAGCGTATAGTCGAACTCGGCCCCGGAGTGGTCGAGTATCAGGAAGACGCCTAACACCCGGGCGGAGATGTTGCGGTAGTGCTGGTGAGCTTTTTCCAAGTCTCCATATTTCTGCTCGAACACGCGACGTTGCGAGGCCAGCCAGGATTGCCATGTCTCGGAATCGATCCCCTCGGGTGCATCCGCGGACTCGTTGAGAGATCTCTGGAGAATCGCCGGCAATTCGATGGTCAACTGCTGAATACGTTCCGACGTGAGTGGCTCGCCATCCAGGGAAACCAGCGTCTGTTGGAGTAGCTTGAACAGAAACTGGTTCCAAGCTTCTTCGGCTAGTTCCGAATCATCTTCGTCCCGTTGGCCGAACACCTGCCCGTCGGGGTGGAGCAGGTGAAGGCCCTGCCGGTCGGCGATCGCGGCCCACCGCCGCAGCAGTTCGTCCGTTTGCAGTTTTCGGGGGCGAGTCTGGGGCTGCCGGGCCATCGTGTCGTAGAGTTCCTCGATCGACTCCCGCAACCACGATCTTCCGGACGAGTTCAGCCAATCGATCAGCCGGCTCAGGTCGACCTGATCTCCCCAATGGTCATTCAGGAGGAGTTCGAAATCATCGAACAGACTCTCCGCCAACGCGTCACCGGCCTCTCGCATGCCGGTCAGTGTCACGATGTCGTGGAGCGTCTCTTCCCAATAGTGTTCCGTGGCGAAGACCAGGTCGCGGGATTCCGAGTGTCGCCGTAGGGTGCCACGCTGCTGGCCATCCGGCGCCGGAAAGGTTGCGTGGTCGGGAATCTCCGCGGCCGATGGGAACCGTCCCCAGGCGGCCAGATAACGACCCGGAGGGGCCTCTCGATGCTCCAGCCAGCGCTTGAGATCGGAAAGCGGGAGTTCCCCGGATGGCTCGCGAACGGAAATAATCCGTTCCCAAGCCTCCTGTTGATCCTGGACTCGGGCCGCGTTGCGGCTGGGTTGCCAGATAACGCGATCGATCGAGCCATCCGAGTGGATCCGGGTTTCGGCGATGTAGGGCGTCACGCAGCCACTGAGCAGCAGGGCCAGGAAAACAGCCATCGGACCGAGCCAGGACCCAGTTGAAGAGGCGACGGAAGTCGCATGGCGTCCGGTGGCGAGGGAATCATCGGTTGACCAAGATGACATCGTCGGGCTCCTGATGTCGGCGTCAAGAAACGAAAAAGTAGCCGGCAGCGGTAATGGCTGCCGACTACTTCATGGATCCCCCAAGCGGAACATTTATTCCCACGGCCCGGGGTGAATATTCCGAGCCTCGATTTATTTCGACCGATTCAGGATGGTCCCAGGCCCCCGGCCCCAGCCGCCGAGATGGCGAGATGGCGAACCGGTCCGACGGGCGTTATCTTCCTCGAGCAGCGCTACACCTGGTCGGGGACGACGTAGGGGGCTCGGTATTCCCGAGTCAACATGGCATTCGCCTCCTCGTCATGCGGGAAGCGTTCCGTCTTGGGATCGAACTCCAATTGCCGCCCCAATCGGAAGGCGATGTTTCCGAGATGGGCGAGAGCCGAACTGTAGTGGGCCGTCTCCACGGGACCGTTCAGGGACGAGGCATCACGGCTGCGCATGGCCTGGAAGAAGTTGGAGAAGTGCAGGTCGAGTTCTCCCCCTTGGCTTCGCTTCGGCCCCGCTTCGCGCTGCCGGCCCAGATAGGTTTCGTAGGTACCGTAGCCCTTGACCAACAGGATCCCTTCCGATCCGTAGAAGATGTTCCCCACGGTGACTCCATCTTCGGAATTCGTGTGCCAGTGCCGCACCTCGAATTGGATCATCTTCTTCTGGTCAGGATAGTTGTAGCACGTGCTCAGCACCTCGGGCGTTTCCTTGTCGTCATCCCAGAGGAACTTGCCTCCCATGCCGACAACCTGGCTGGGAAGCTCGACGTCGAGCCCCCATTGGCAGAGGTCCGTTTCGTGAATCCCCTGATTGCCGACGTCCCCATTGCCGTAGTCCCAATGCCAATGCCAATTGTAGTGGACCAGCCGCCGGGAAAAATCTCGCTCTTGAGCAGGACCCTGCCAGTGATCCCAGTTCAAGTGGCTGGGGGGCTGGGCCTCGTCGGGTTGATTGCCGATCGAAGGACGCCAACGGAACACCAGACCACGGGCCATGTAAACGTCGCCGATCAAGCCATTCCGCAGATGCTGAATCGCCTCTTGAATGGCGGGTGAACTGCGAAGCTGCACCCCATGCTGCACAATCCGTTGATACTTGTGGGCCGCCTCGATCATTTTTCGGCCCTCGAAAATGTTGTGGGAGCCAGGCTTCTCGACGTAGACGTCCTTGCCCGCCTGACAGGCCCAAATGGTGGCCAGTGAATGCCAGTGGTTCGGAGTTGCCACGGTCACGGCATCCACGTCATCCCGATCAAAGATCCGCCGCATGTCCGTGGCGGTGGCCACGGGACGCCCCTGCTTTTCCTCGACCGCCTTGGCTCGAGTTGCCAGGATCTTTTCATCGGGATCGCACAGAGCTGTCACTTGTACGCCCGGCTGTTTCGCTAGCACGTCCAGATGTTCGCGGCCTCGGCCATTTACTCCGAGCACGGCGACTCGGATCGTGTCGTTCGGCGATTGGGCCTTGGCCACTGCTTGAGTCAAGCCGGTTGCGGCGACCGCTCCGGCCGTCGTTGCCATGAAACCTCGACGTGAAAACTCGCTCATGTAACTAATCTCCTCGGCGGAATTCGGCGAGCCAAACGACTGAGCATCGCAGGGATGACCGAACGGGGGAAAAAGGGTAAGGATCGTGCTGGGAATGCGTAAGTCGAAATACGACAGCCCGACTGATCAACTATCAGACCGACCAACAGCCAGACCGACCAACCAAAAGACGAACCAAAAAACCAACTACTCGCGGCTTGACGGTGCCTCGCTGGAACGAACTCGGATACGTACGGGCAGCGAAGACTGGTTTCCATCGACTCGAGCCGTCAGGTGGAAGAGTCGCGTCGATTCCGGGACCCACTTCGCCGCCGTAATGAAAAACGTTCGCTCATCCTGGTTCTCCAGCAGGAGGAGCCCGTTGAGCCCAATGTTGTCGACATAGACTCCATGCGGAAGGTTTCTTCCCGAATCTTCATTACCGAAGCTGATGACGCCATCATGTCCCTGCCGTTCGACGCGAACCTTGGCCGTCACCGTCGTTCCCGGCTCAATCACCAACTCCCACGGTTCATCGTCCGCGGCCGGAATGCGAGGATCGTCGGACAATTCCGAGGAATCAGTAGCTTCCGACGCGTCGGCGATCTCGGATTTTTCAGCGGCCTCGGATTCGTCAGCGATCTCGGATTCCCCGGAGGCGACTGCAGCGGCTGACGCGGCAGAGGTAACTTCAGCATCCGACGCGCCGGCGGCGGACGGTGCGGCCGATGCAGCGACCTGATCGATGTCGGGAAGGATTCGAACGAGCAGTTTGGGGGGATCGGCGAGTCCGATCTTTCCGAGTGAGTTCACCTCGTGCGTCACTTCCTGACCGGCAATCGTCGCGGTGGCGGTCACGCGTACCTGGTCCGCCGAGTCCTCGGGTGGAGCGACCGCGTCGGGAGCGGCCGAGATGACACCCATGGCGGTGATCTGCCCCGCTTCAATCACCACGGGTGAAGTGACGTGAAACCCGGCGGGAGCGTTCTCAATGTCAACTCGGATCGGACCGTCATACTCATCCATTCGCTCGGCCCGCACGGTGAATTCTTTCGAGCTTCCCGCGTTAACTTGCGGATTGGCTCCCTCCAGAGTGACCTTAAAATCTGGTCGGCGAGGTCGGATGATCAGGTCATACTGGTAGTCCTCTCCCCCAAAACCTCGCACGTCGCTGACTCGAACCAGATACCGGCCATCCTTCGGCGCGGTGAAGGTCAACCGGGAATCGGCACCATGTCGCCTCCGGCTATCGTCATCGTTTTCGTAATGGATCGGGAAAACAGGAAGCCCGTTGGGGATCAGCGTCGTGCCGGGTGGATGAGGCACGACAATAAAGCAAGGGGCCCCCAGGGCGTGCGCAACGGGCGTCGTATCGAAGTAGCCCCATCGTTTACCGGAACCCGGGTAGACCTTGAATCCCGAATCAGGGCCTCGGGGGTAGAGCCAGAGCTTGACGACCTCTCCATTGGCGTAGAGG
>JBJHCD010000074.1:0-10021 GCA_050485845.1 Pirellulaceae bacterium
GGTTTATGTTTATACTGATTAGAGGCATAGTGGGTTGACTGCATTTTGCTTTCAGATGGGGCGCCCCCGAGGCGAACGGGTGAGCGTTGCGGCCTCGGAACGTACCCTCGGGAAGAAGCCCTCTTGCTCGGCCGCCAGAAAACAACTTGTCAGGGGGGCTAGGTAGCTGACCAGTCGTGGCTCCGCCGGAACGGGTTCGACGGAGGCCACGTTCGGAGTAACATCGACAGCCAGGGCATTTCCAAAGACACCCTGCGGATTTCGCCTTGAGCCCTGAAAACTGAAAACTGAAAACTGAAACCCAACCGCTAACCGTTACCCATTTCCGGCCAGATTTTGCTCTAGCCATGGAGGGGCGGTTCGGCTTAGACTCCCTCCCCGGGGTTGCCACGCAGACACGGAGATCAGACGGCGTTGCCGATTTGACGCCGTCCCGGTTCCCATCTTGGATCCAGGAGGGTGGAACGCATGTGGCGCAATCAGGTGCTGATACCGCCGGTACTGTTCGTACTGCTGGCCGGGGGAATTCTCCCGAGCGACACCGCCAATGGCGGCGAGCCGTCCGCTTCTCAAACGGCTCCCCCCCTGACCACTCGGCAAAAATGGGTGCGCTTCGCCATCATGCAGGGGCGAGTGACGGCAAACGCGGCACTGGGCCAAACGGCCACCCTCTCCTGTGAAGCGGAACATTCGGACCGCTTGGAAACGTTCGGGGTCCACTGCACGACCGAAGGGACCAACGTCCGCTACATCCTCAAAGAAGGGGGCGAGACAACCGCTTTTCATTTCTCGTCCAGCCAAGAGCTGTTGATCCAACGGACTCCGGATCCCTCCGCCCCAGGAGACAATCTTCCTCTACAGTTCCGACAAGTACCCGGCCGGGATATCGAGGTCGTGCTGGGAGAACCGGACGTTGGGCCCAGCTATCAGGCTCCCACGCTCTGGCACCTGATGTTGACCGAACCAGAACTGGCCCAACGAGAAATCATTCCACTGCTGGAACGACTCCGCCCTGAGTGGAACTTGGCCTGGCAGGGGAAGCAGGTGGAGTCCTTGTTGGTGGAGCGGCCACTCCGTGACGCGCTGCCCCCACTGGAAGAATTGGTCCAGCAATTGGGGGATCCGCGATTTGACGTGCGACGTCGAGCCGATTTGGAGCTGCGGTCGTTCGGAACAGCTCTGCTTCCTTTGCTCGAGCAGCTGGATACTCGTTCGCTGTCGGCCGAACAACGGCTGCGAGTCCGGGAACTCAAGAAAGCATCGGCGATGGTGGGCGATGACTCTCCCCAGGAAGTGGCGGGTTGGATGACCTACGATGGCCGGTTGGGGAGGAAGTGGCTGGCCGAGCAGCCAGGGGAGCGTCACGAGTTTGCTCGGCGCCAACAGGATATCTTGCTCCGCTCCCGAACGCGGTAGCTCGTCGTCATTCATCCTCAATACCGGCCTCAATACTGGGAGACAATACTGGGAAAGATAGGTAGTTTGCCAAGAAAATGCTTGACGACTAATTGAGGCGCATTCAAAGTAGGGGAAGGTGCCCCGAGGAACCTGATGGGGGTTCCCCTCCGCGATTTTTCTTCTCTTACTGGCCGACCCCGCGGCGCATCGATTGAAGGGTTTTTCAGGCATGTCGAACAGCCTATTTCGTTCCCGGTTACTCCACGGTACCGGATCTCGCAATGTCGCTCGAATCCTTGTCAACAGCTTGGCTGGACGAGGTATTCTGGGCCTTTTGTTGTTGGCCTCCTTGACTGTCAGCACAACCTTCGGTGCCGACCCCGAGGGGGGAGATCGTCTGCGAGCACATGCTCGAGCGGGCGAGTTCGGACTGGCGCGAGCCGCGGCGAAACAAATCGCCGATGGAGCTCAGCGGGATCAGATGTTGGGCGAAATTGCGGTGGCTCAGGCCCGCAATGGAGCGCTGGGCGGAGCGGCGGGGAGTCTGCGGGATGTCCGCAGCGACTACCAGCGAACTCAGGCCATCGACTCGATCGCCGGTTCCCCCATGGGTGGTGCTCGGGGTGGGGCCGCGATGGCCGACTTTGACACCTTGATTGAGCTGATTACGGCCACGGTCGCTCCCGAATCATGGCTTGAAGAGGGGGGAGCGGGAACGATCGAGTCATTCCCGACGGGGGTCTTTGTCGATGCCGAGGGGCTCCTGCGAAAGGTCTCTCTGGAGACTCGCTCCTTGGACCTGGTTCGTCGCGAGGCAACTCGCCGTACCGGCATCCAGGACGTAACCCGCACCTCCGAACTCCGAAAAGTATCCCTTCCCCGTCTGGAAAAAGCGATTCAACTCGCCTGGATGGAAGGGCGACGGCCAGATGAAACGATGCGTAATCTCGCCGGACTGCACCGGATTGAGTACGTGTTGGTTTATCCGGAGACGGGGGATGTCGTGGTGGCCGGTCCCGCCGGGGACTGGATGCAAACCGACGAGGGTTGGACTCTCAACAAAGAGACCCGTACCCCGGTCGTGCAGTTGGACGACCTGGTGGTGCTGATGCGGCAGATGAAGGGGGAGGCCGTTCCTTTCGGTTGTGCGATCACGCCGCGCCAAGAGAACTTGGAAAAGACGCTGCAAGCGATGAAGAAATCGGCCGAGCAGCCGCTGCGAGTGTCACAGCGAGCGGAATGGCTCGAACAGCTTCGTTCGACCGTGGGACGCCAGGACATCGAAGTCTTCGGCATCGATCCGGAGTCTCGGGCGGCCCGCATTCTGGTCGAGGCGGATTACCACATGAAGTTGATCGGCATCGGACTGGAAGAAGGGACCTTGGGAGTCCCCAGCTATTTGGACTTGCTCGCGGAACGAGGTGGGTCGCAGGGTGAGTTGGACGTGCTGCGATGGTGGTTCGCCATGCACTATGACGCCGTGAAAGCGAATGCCTCGGGTGACGCTTATCAGTTTGTCGGTCAGGCCGTGAAGTTGATGAGCGAAAACGAGCTATTGACGGCTCGAGGGGAACGAGTTCACACGGGGGACGCGGACGAGTTGAACCGTGCCTTCGCGGCGGGCTTCACCAAGAAGTTCGGCGTGCTCGCTCAGAAGTACCCCATCTACGGTGAATTGCGAAATGTTTTCGACTTGGCCCTGGTGGCCCATCTGCTGGAGCGACAAGGCTTGGCGGAACTGGCGGGTTGGGAGGCCTTGCACTGGGGTGATTCGCGGCGATTTCAGGTCGCTCGCGAGCGAGTTCCCCGCGAAGTGGACTCGGTCGCCAATGTCCGCAAGATGGGAGGCAACGTCCTGACCGCGGTGGTCAGTGGCGGCGTTCACGCGAATGCCCCCTCCTGGTTCACGGACGCCAAGTTGGCCCAGGAAGAGCGGGGCGAGCTGAGCTATTTGCATGGCGATTCGGCTCCCAAGGCCGACTTGCCGGCCGACGCTTGGTGGTGGGATTGATCTCCGGATGACTTGAACCACCCGCCATTCGGTGGCTCCCCCAAGAGCCCGTGGCCGGGATGGCTCTGACGCATGAGACCTGCAAGAGACCCCTGGGAGGTGGCGACACATCCCAGGGGTTGTTGCGTTCTTGTCCGCTCTTAACTCCCCCCCAGATCGACGCTGGACAAGCTACCTGGGAGAAGCGACACTGGAGGTTTACCCGCGGTCGAGCGGACACCGGAAGTGGAAAAGTAGGTGGGGAATTGGCGTGAGTTCATCGGTCCAAGACGAGAGTCTCGAGCGGGTACTGAGTCGCTACGAGTTGGAATTGCCGGCAGAGCAGGTCGAGAGAATCCAGCAATACTGCGAGTTGCTCTGGAGTTGGAACGAGAAGTTCAATTTGACTCGCCACACCACGTTCGATCTATTTGTGACGCGAGACCTGTGCGACACGCAGCACCTGGCGGCTCAATTAGACTCGGGAATCCGCGTGTTGGATTGGGGGTCGGGTGGAGGCGTGCCGGGGTTGTTGTTGGCACTGTTGCGTCCCGACTTGAAGGTCGAGTTGAGTGAAAGCATTGGGAAGAAGGCTCAGGCCTTGCAGGACATGGTGCGACGTTTGAGGCTGCCGGTGACGGTGCATGGCCGTCACATCGAGCGGGTACTGGAGCGGCCTCGGGCACATTACGAGGCGGTCACGGCTCGCGCGATCGGGCCACTCTGGAGGATGCTGAGAACTCTGCGACCTTACTGGACCATCGTGGATGGCCTGTATGCGATTAAGGGGCCGCGGTGGGTCGAGGAGCGTGGGGAGGCTCGCCACCGGGGCTTCCTCTCCGACATGGAACTCCGGAAGCTTGCGGAGTATCGTTCTCCTGGCGAAGAGGGCCGAGAAAGCGTCATTCTCCGCATCCGCCCGAGTTGACGAGGGGACGCCGGTCGAGCGTGAATTGTGGTCGGAGTCCGGCGAAAGGCAATGTCCGTCAGCCATCGCGGCTGTCGAGCTGGTCTCCCCGATCGAGCGTATTCTGAATCGCGCCCGTTTGCACCCGCGCTTTCTTGCGAAAATTTCCTCGCCCGGTTGAACCGACCGGCTTCGTCAAGCGACCTTGTTACAGGTCCATTGTGAAAGCGGGGGAATGAATGAAAGCGGGCTGTGACACTACCGAAGAACCGAAGACCGTTCTTCGTGCCCAAGAGGGTGATCGAGCGGCCTTTTCCCGGTTGGTGGATGCCTACGACCGACGCCTGTTGTACTTCGTGCGCAGGATACTCGGCGACAGTGATTCAGCGTTTGATGTACTCCAAGATGTCTGGCTCATCGTACATCGACGACTTCGCGGATTGGTGTCGGCGCGAGCGTTTCGCGTCTGGATCTACCGGATCGCACACGATCAGGCCGTGGGCGAGCTACGCAAGAAAACTCGCCGACCCCTGCTCGTGGAAGATGTTGAGTTTGCCGCTGACGAGAAACTGGACCCATGCGATTTTGAAGCGGATCTCGAAAACGCGGAACTTGTTCACCTCGGCTTGCAACGACTCTCACTCGACCATCGCCGGATCCTGACACTGCGCTATCTTGAAGACATGAAGGTAGCGGAGATCGCTGAGGTTCTGAGTTGCCACGATGGCACCGTGAAGTCGCGATTACACCATGCCCGGCTCGCGTTACGTCGCCGAATTGAGGAACTTCAACATGAATGAAACCTCGAAAACAAACAGTTTGCTGGGAGAGGCATTGCTGCGGGAGGAGCCACCCAACCCAACCGAGTACAAGGAGTATCGAATGAAACTTGAATTGGCGTTGAATCGCGCCGAGCGGTGGGAGCGGATGACGTTCCACGTCTGCTGGATTTCCATGCTGTCGGCAATCGGGCTTTCGTTCGTGGGCGCCTCGAGGATATTCGGATCGTTTGATCCTTATGACAGTTCGGCGACCCTCCTGTCCGTGGTTCTTGCCGTGATCTATGTCTTGGCCTGTATCGCCTTTCCCCTGTCGCTGGCATCCCTGTATTCTCGTTTTCGACCACGGGTAAGTCGTGCAAGACAGGCACTTGCCGACGCCAAGATTGACCAACTGCAGCGAGAAGTGGAAGCCTTGCGAGAGGGACGTGGCGAATAACGGAGGCAACTCAGTGAGCGGCCATCCCTCGCTGATAGAGATGATCGAGTACATGAAACGTTTGACGAGGTTGGCGAGACCACCGGTCGATCCGCAAACTACCCGAATCAATTGCCATTCCGAGCGGCTTGGGTCATTATGTTGCTTGAACTGCTCAAATCGGATTCGCGCAGGCAGAGGTACCAACATGATCACCAATGTCGAGGACTACTTTTCGAAAGGTTGTGGCCGCTGCGAGCGATTTGCCACCCCAGAATGCTCGACAAGGCAATGGAGTAGTGGGCTCATTGAGCTTCGGCGTATTTGCCTCGGTTCGGGACTGCTCGAGACCGCGAAGTGGGGGCATCCGTGCTACATGCACGGCTCTCGGAATATTGTCATTCTTGGGGCCCTTCGGAACGACTTTCGACTCAGCTTCTTCCATGCCGCCCTGATGAAAGATCCCGACGGCGTACTAGAAAAGCAGGGACCGAATACCCAATACCCCGACATGATCCGCTTCACCAGCAACGCTCAAGTCGTGACCATGGAGCCGGTGATCACGTCCTATTTGATGGAGGCGGTCGGCTATGCGAAGGCAGGCATCAAGCCTCCGAAGCAGCAGGGTGAACTCGATCTGCCCGATGAGCTGCTGGAGGCCCTGGAGTCCGATTGGGAACTTGCCGAGGCATTTCAACGTCTCACGCCCGGCCGGAAAAAAAGCTATGTGATACATCTCAATTCCGCGAAGAAGTCCGAAACCCGGTACTCTCGCATTGCCAAATGTCGGGACAAGATTCTTGCTGGAAAGGGGGCGATGGAGCGATGACCCGCGAAACCGCGGCGACGGAGCCGCGGCCTCAGTCACCTGAGGACCGTGGCGAGTTCGCTTCGAGTTGGGGGGAGACACAGCAGAAGGTAGGCTCGCAAGTGCCGGCGGGAAATTCGCTCATGGCGGATTCCCCTCTCCTCAAAAGACTTGGCGTTCCTCCAGCATCCGCCAGATGGCGTCCACGCACTCCTCCACATTCAACTTGTCCGTCGCCAGCCGCAGATCGGGGGATTCCGGGATCTCGTAGGGCGCGCTGACCCCGGGAAAATTGGCGATGTCGCCACGATCCGCTTGGGCATAATGCCCCGCCGCGTCGCGCTGCCGCCGAACTTCATCCGGGGCCTGCAGATGGACGACCAGGAATCGGTCGGGGCCCACGACTTGCCGAGCCCTTTCGCGAATGTCGGCCAGTGGGGCGACAAAGGCGGCGACGCAGATCATGCCGGCATCGTTCATCAGCCGTGCAATCTCGGCCCCTCGTCGCAGGCTCTCCGAGCGGTCGTCTTGGCTGAACCCGAGGTCCTTGCTGATTCCATGCCGGAGTCGCTCGCCGTCCAAGATCACACTGGCTCGACCTTCATCAAACAGCCGTCGCTCCAGGGCATAGGCCAGCGTGCTTTTTCCGGAGCCGGTCAAGCCGGTCAGCAGAATGGTGACGGGACGCTGGCCGTAACGAGCTTGCCGCTCTTCCCCCATCACTTGACTGAACTGACTGGGACGCGACTCGGTGTGCGGCTCCTCGTCCCAGGCCGGCCGCCCCTCCTCCTCGGTGGCCCGGTCCAAAATCATTCCCGCTCCCACCGTGCCGTTGGTCAGCCGGTCGATGATGATGAACGCCCCGGTTTGACGGTTTCGCCGGTAGCCGTCGAAGGCGAGCGGTTGGTTCAGTGAGATCTGGCAACGGCCGATCTCGTTAAGCTGCAGAGTGGGCGAGTCATGGCGGTGCAGTGTATTGACATCAACCTGATAGCGGAGCGTCGAAATACTGCCCGCCGCGGATTTCGTGGTCTGCTTGAAGAGGTATTGTTTTCCGGGAACCAACGGCTGCTCGGCCATCCAGATCACCATCGCCTCGAAGCGATCAGCCATCCGGGGAACGTTGCCCGGCCGGACCAGCATGTCGCCGCGACTGATGTCAATCTCATCCTCCAACTGGAGCGTCACGGATTGTGGAGCGAACGCTTCCTCGACATCGCCATCAAAAGTGACAATCTTCCGAACGCGGCTCGACTTCCGTGAAGGCAAGGCCATCACCGGCTCGCCAACTCGAATGATTCCCGAGGCGACCGTGCCACAGTAACCGCGGAAATTGAGATGAGGCCGGTTCACGTACTGCACCGGGAACCGGAAGTCCTCCAGGTTGCGATCCGACCCAATATAAACAGACTCCAAGAACGACATCACCGTCGGTCCTTGGTACCACTTCATGTTCTCGCTGGCTTCCACCACGTTGTCGCCTCGGAGGGCCGAAAGCGGAATGAAGTGGAGGTCGGGGATGTCCAGGCGAGTGGCAAAGTCAATGTAGTCGGACCGAATCTGTTCAAAGACCTCCTGCTTGTAGTCCAAGAGGTCCATCTTGTTCACCGCGACCAGAACGTGCTTGATGCCCAGAAGTGAGACGATAAAGGAGTGGCGGCGGGTCTGGGTGAGCACGCCGTGTCGGGCATCGACCAGAATGATGGCCAAGTCCGCCGTGGAAGCGCCGGTCGCCATGTTGCGAGTGTACTGCACGTGCCCCGGCGTGTCGGCAATGATGAACTTTCGCTTCGTCGTGGAAAAGTACCGATATGCCACGTCGATGGTGATTCCCTGCTCTCGTTCCTCCTTCAGTCCGTCGGTCAACAAGGCGGGATCGAAATCACCTCCCGTCGTGCCGTGACGGATGGAGTCCTGTTCGAGCTTGGCCAGTTGATCTTCATAGATCATTTTCGAGTCGTAGAGCAAACGTCCGATCAGCGTGCTCTTGCCGTCGTCGACACTGCCGCACGTGATGAATCGCAACAGCTCCTTGTTCTCATGCTGATTCAAGTACTCGTCAATGTTGGTGGCGATCAAGTCCGATTGATGAGACACGTCGTGATTCCTGTGGTCCGCGGCCGAATGGGCTCGTGAATGCGGTGGCTGGTGAAGGATGTTCGGTTGTGAAACGATTGATGCGGAGTGATGCGGGTCGGATGCCGACGCTCGCCTCGCGGTGGCCGAAAGACTCGAGGTCTCTCAGTGTCGGCAGCGAGCGTGGGCCAGTGACACCGGGACGGTTTATGTTCCCGAGTTCCCGAGTTCCCGGTAGTGGGACGCTGCTGGCAGCCGAGGGAAACGTCCATGGGAAGAGGGGCGACGAGCGGTCCGGAATCGGGTTTAAAAGTACCCCTCCTTCTTCTTGTCCTCCATGCTTCCCTCCTCGTCGTTGTCAATGACACGTCCCTGTCGCTCGGACGTCGTCGCCAGCAGCATTTCCTGAATGATCTCCGGGAGCGTCGTTGCCGATGATTCGACGGCACCCGTGAGCGGATAGCAGCCGAGCGTCCGGAAACGGACTCGCTTCATTTCGGGCTTTTCACCCGGGCGGAGTTTCAGTCGGTCGTCATCGACCATCACCATCACTCCATCCCGCATCACGATGGGACGCTCCTCCGCGAAGTAGAGCGGGACGATCGGAATATTCTCCAGGTGAATGTATTGCCAGACGTCAAGTTCCGTCCAATTGGAGAGTGGAAAGACCCGAATGCTCTCCCCCTTGTTGATGCGCCCGTTGTAGAGGTTCCAGAGTTCGGGACGCTGATTCTTGGGGTCCCAGCGATGGTGGCGGTCACGGAACGAATAGACCCGCTCCTTGGCGCGAGATTTTTCCTCGTCGCGCCGAGCACCCCCGAAGGCCGCGTCGAAGCCATATTTGTCGAGTGCCTGCTTGAGCGATTCCGTCTTCATGACCGTCGTGTGCTTGCCGCTGTTTTCGAACGGGTCGATCCCCAGTTTCCGACCCTCTTCGTTGATGTGCGTCAGCACCTCGAGCCCCAGTTCCTGCTTCGCATAGCCCTCCCGGAACTCGATCATCTGCCTGAACTTCCAGGTGGTGTCCACGTGCATGAGCGGGAATGGGGGCTTGTCGGGATAGAACGCTTTGAGGGCCAGTTGCACCATCACGGACGAGTCTTTTCCGATCGAGTAGAGCATGACCGGATTCTGGAATTCGGCCGCGACCTCCCGGATGATGTGGATGCTTTCCGCTT
The DNA here is from genome assembly GCA_050485845.1 of Pirellulaceae bacterium. Lineage (GTDB taxonomy): Bacteria > Planctomycetota > Planctomycetia > Pirellulales > Pirellulaceae > JBJHCD01. Next base: position 9,555 of record JBJHCD010000074.1, read on the forward strand.
CCAGTTGCTTGAGATGAGTGAGCTTGTAGCTTTTCATGGGCCATTATAAAAAAAGGTCTGTCAAATGTAATACATCTCTTGGTCGACGCCCTGGGATCGCTCGATCAAGTCGGCAATGGTAATTCCCCGTAGCGTCTGTTGCTGTTGCTTGGCCATCGATCGCCAAATCTCCAACAAGGTCGCCGTGATGGGCGTTTCAACTCCCGCGCTGCTCACCATCTCGTCCTGCTGCCCATCGATCACTCCCATCACCTCACCAAGGCTGATCTCCTCGGGTTCCTTGGCCAGCTGATACCCTCCCGCCGCTCCCCGAGTGCTGCTGACCAATCCGGCACTTTTGAGTTGCAGCAGGATCTGCACCAGAAACCGAGAGGGAATGCCATGCAGTTCCGCAATATGCCGGATGCGAACCGGTTCTCCCGACCGATGTTGCCGAGCCAACTCGGCCACCGCAAGGCAAGCATATT
>JBJHCD010000074.1:10031-12038 GCA_050485845.1 Pirellulaceae bacterium
TATTCCGTTCGAGCTGAAACATTCACGGCAATGTCGAGGGGGACGGTAAGAGGAAGGAGTGAGGTGGAACCAGGAGGTGCGAAGCACGACAACGTCGATCGGAGTGGCAGTCGGAAGGGCGGCCGGAAATGGTGATCGCGAAGTGGCAATCGCGAAATAGTGGTCATTCGGACAAGGGGCGAATATCGGCATCCGAAGCGGGGCCGAGCGATTGGGTATCAGGGGAGGTGGAAGTGTCCAGCGAGTGAAGCCCGCATTCGGTCTTCGCGAATCCGCTCCACCGCCCCGCTCGTTCGTCCTCGCCGAACAAGATCGCTCGAGTGCACGGCTGGCAGCCGATACTGGCGTATCCCTGGTCATGCAGCGGGTTGTAGGGGATGTCGTGTTTCATGATCAAGTCCCAAACTTCTCGCTTGGTCCAATTGGCCAGCGGGCTGACCTTGACCAATTGGAACTTCTTGTCCCAGCCGACGATGGGGGCCTGAGCCCGATCGGGACTCTGGTCGCGACGAATCGCACTCGCCCAGGCCACCATTCCCTCCACCGCTTGTCGCAGAACCACGAGCTTCCGGTCATGGCAGCATTGAGTGGGATTCGACTTGTAGACCGGTCCGCCATGGAGCTGCTCATACTCCTCCACGGAAGTCTCCGGCCGCTTCAACTCGACCGCCATCCCGTATCGCTCCAGCACTCGCTCCCGAAGCTCGAGCGTCTCGGCGAACTGGTATCCCGTATCCAAGTTGAAAAGTGGGGTGTCGGGAGCAATCTCCGACAGCATGTGGATCAGCACCATCCCCTCGGGACCGAAGGCCGTGGCCATGGTAAAGCGGGGGGCAAACCGGTCCACGGCCCACTGGAGGATCTCTTGCGGAGTCGCCTCCTCGAGCGCGCGAGAGGCCTCACTGAGTTCCTCCATCAGTTCTGGCGTCGCTTCTAGTTTTGGCAAGCTCATCGGCAAGATCTTCAGGCTGGGAGAGGACGACGACCCGGCGTTTCGGCCACGATCCGCCAGCGGCTCTCGGTTCGGTCGAGCAAACCCCATGACCACCCCTTCAGTACGTGCAGGACGCGGATATTTTCGCCTCGACGGAGACAATCTTACTAATGTTACTAATGTAAGTCAACTATGGTCGGCGATTCATTCCGTACATCGGCAATTACCCGGGCAATCCCTTAATCTCTCCCGCCGTTGGCCGCCGGCCCCTTGGTCGGCTCGGCTGCGAGCCGATGTAGGACTCAGGGCCCCGGACTTTCGCCTGGCCGGTCCCCCTTCGCTACTCCGCAGCCCGATTCCCTTGATGTATCATGGTGGGGGAAATTCTGGTCAGTGGTCGGCGAGGCGGCAGCCACGCGGCTTTGCGGCTTTTTTTGTGGTTTTTTGCGGCTTCGCGGGCTGTCGTCATGGGCGATGAAGTGAGAGCCTCCAGGCGGAAGAGAGAAGTAAGGTGTCCGAACAACGGGTCTATTTGGCGGTCGATTTGGGAGCCTCAAGCGGACGGGTGGTGGCTGGCTGTCTGGATGGTCGCCGGTTGACGCTCGAGGAGTGTCATCGTTTTGAGAATGGGGGAGTGTTGGCCAATGATCGCCTCTATTGGGATCTGCTCGGCCAGTGGCGTGACATTCAAAACGGCCTCCGCGCCGCGGGTGCTCAGTTTGGCGACCGGCTGGTCAGTGTCGGCGTTGACACGTGGGGTGTCGACTTCGGATTTTTGGGGGCTGGTGACGAGTTGCTCGGGAATCCGTTTCATTACCGGGATCACCAGACGGAGGGATTTCCCGAGCGGGCGTTCGCGACGGTCTCTCGGGAGAAGATTTTTGCCGAGACGGGACTGCAGTTTCTCCCCTTCAATTCGCTCTACCAGCTGATTGCCTTGCAGCAGGCAGGTTCTCCGCTGCTGCAGCACGCGGAACGTTTTTTGAGGATGCCCGACCTTTTTCACTGGCTGCTGACGGGTGAGAAGGCGAACGAATTTACCAATAGCACCACCACCCAGCTCTACAATCCGC
>JBJHCD010000075.1:0-1943 GCA_050485845.1 Pirellulaceae bacterium
GGGAATCGGTCTCGGGAGCCTGCCGACACTGTTCTTGAGGATTGTCGCATTGGGATACGGAAGCCTGGGGTTTCAATTCGCTGGACCGAGGGACCCTTGGTTTTTCGGCCGCCTGACTCCGGAAGCCAACTATGGCATTCCGCTGCTACTGGGCCTTGCGGCGATACTCCTGGCGGCTTGGCATGAACGGGAGCGATGGTTTGCCCGAGCGGGATTTGTCGGTCTCGTGACATTGGTCTGCGTCTGGCTACCGGCGGGGATTTTTCTCCCTCATGTTCCGAACCGTGCCGAGTGGATCATCGGCTACAGTCATGCGAGTGCCATGGTCCTGGCCTTTTATGGTTGGGGGTGGGTGACTCTGGAGCGAAAGCTGGTCGGAGAGCAATCCTCACCTTGGCAATTACCCTGGTTGCAGGCCTTCCTGGCGGTGACATTCGGTACCTCGCTGATCCCGCCACTGCTTGCCTTGTTGTTTCTCCTGTTCCCCGCGAACGAATGGCAGGGAGTCGTCGAGCCGATTTCCCGGCTCTCGGGCTGGCTTGCCTTTGCTCTGGCGGGAACTCTGGTTGGACTGGTGTACTGGTCTCGCTCGGCAGCGGAATGGCGACTTTTGATCACGGCTGTTCAGGGATTCGTCCTGGCGCTGCTTGGGTTGGGAGCGGCCACCATGGCGAGTCGTTGGCCTGATGATCCTCGTTTGGTGTACCTGCTGCTGATGTTCGGATTCCTGGTGATTGCCGCACTTTGGCTGACATGGGAGTCGTGCGGTGCCGCAAGGCGAATGGTGGCGGAGCGGTCGGAGGTCCCGCCGCAAGCCGATCTGCTGGGAACCGGGACGGCCCTAGCGCTACTCGGCACGTTACTGGCCGCCCATCAGTGGACGCTCGAGTCCCTCGAGCCCGCGTTTTGGTTGTTGACTGCCCTGGGGTGCCTCTTGGTCCTGGCGACCTGGAGCGTATGGGCCTTCGCCTCGGTGTTCGCCTACTTCGGTGGGCTCGGGATCCTGGGAGCCATCTACTTCCTGAAGAATCATTCCTCGATGGCGGGCATTGACTTATCCGCCGCGGGTTGGACAAACGTGACGGTGGCGCCGATGGCGGCTTATGCGACCGTGGTACTGGTGTTGGAGATCGTGATCCGACGAGATGAGAGTGGCGGCCCGTCGCTCCGTGATTCCATTCGGCTTCCTCCTCCGGCCCGCTGGCTGCTGGTGGTGTTCGGTCTGTTCTTCGTCTGTGGTGACGTGTTACTGGCACTGCTGTCGTCAAGTGGAGAGGCGGTGCCGCCGGCTGCGAGTCGGAGGTTGCTGCCCGCTCCCTGGGGCCCTATTGCCTTGGGGAGTATCGGCCTGCTTGCCGCCGCGTCGCTCTGGGACTCACGGCAGCGGGGACGGCTCGTCTTGTTCTATCTGTGGGGACTTGCCGTCATCGGTTTCTTGCCGACGCTCGGGTGGGGTGGCGGAACCGCGCTGGTGGCTCTCCTCTTGGCGGTGACTGCCTACCATGGCCTGATCAGTCGCCTGCTGCGGCGACTGCCCGAGCTGATTCGGGCGGCTCGAGCGGTCCACCTCTCGGATGCTCGACCGCTACTGGAGCATTCCGTGACTCGCTGGAGCCCGGTGGTTTTGACGGCAACGATACTTGCCGCGGCACTGGCCGCTTTTCCGGTATTGTCATTCGAGCTACGGAGCGACCGCGTGCTGGCGGCCCTGGTCCCGGTGCTGGCGGCGTTTGCCTGGGGCTCCCTGGTCCCATTGCACGCGGGAGGGATGCAGCGTCGCGTGGCGAGCGGCGCGATTCTCTGTTTTTCGTTCGCCTGTTTGCTGATGTCGCTTGCCGACGTCCCCGGGGGAATTGCGGAGCCTGTCTGGCTGAGGCGGCTACTGCGGATCGTGCTGGTCGGCGCGCTGCTGACGGTGCTTTATGGCGCGGTGGCGTCGCGAC
>JBJHCD010000075.1:1953-12019 GCA_050485845.1 Pirellulaceae bacterium
GATGGAAACCATCTGGCGTCAGGCCCTGGCTCAGATGACCAAATTCATGGCCGCCGTCGCTGGGTCGAGCCTGTTGTTGTTGGTCATGGTGGAAATGGGACTCAAGCAGGCGGGATATCCACTCCAGCTTTCAGACGCGGAGGCAACGGTGGTTGCCGCGTCGCTGCTGGTGATGATTGTCGGGTTGATCGTTGCCGCCTTGGCTCCTGGGCAACTGCGGTTGCAGGTTTCCGATGTCACTCGCGAAGCCTACGTCTATTTGGCCGAGGGAGTGGCGGGGCTGTTGGGTGTCCATGTGCTGCTGACCATGCCGTGGCTCGTCCGTCCGGAATGGAGACCTTTCTGGCCGTACGGACTGTTGGCTTTCGCCTTTGCGGGAGTCGGTGCGAGCGAGGTCTGTCGCAGGCGTGGGCTTGAAGTCCTCACTCGCCCCTTGCTGCGAACCGGGGCGCTGCTGCCCGTCGTTCCGATCTTGCTGATGTGGTTTCTTCCGGCGGGAAGTGACTATGCCCTGGTGTTGATCGGCGGTGGGCTGCTGTATTTTGTCTTGGCAGCCACTCAATCGCGGCCCCTGTATGCAGCCGCCGGCGCAGTTTGCGGAAATGTCGCTCTCTGGACCCTCTTTCAGCGTCATGAGTCGTTGGAGTTCTTGCGCCATCCCCAGCTCTGGCTGATTCCACCAGCGGTCAGCCTTCTGGTGGCGATTCAGCTGGCCCCTCGAGCCCTCTCGGCTGCTCAAAAATCCCTGCTGCGATATCTCTGTATCTTGGTCATCTATGTCAGTTCGACCAGCGAAATTTTCATCGCTGGATTGGGTGAGGCGATCTGGCCTCCGATGGTGTTGATTGTCCTGTCGCTATTGGGCGTGTTGCTGGGGGTCGCCCTGCAGGTTCGAGCGTTCTTGGTTCTGGGGAGCTTGTTCGTCTTTATTTCGCTGGTCAGCATGGTAACGCATGCCCAGCGCTCGCTCGATCATGTTTGGCCTTGGTGGGCTTTCGGGATCGGATTGGGCATCGGAATTCTTACCGTGCTGGGAATCTTCGAGAAGAAGCGTCCCGAGCTTCTGGCGACGCTCGAACGCTTGCGACGATGGGACTAAGAAGGCACGAAGGATTCTTTCGGGGTGCGGAGTCTACTTTCCGGCGGGGTGGTCGATTTGGCGACCTGTTTGGCCTATAACGCAAGAGGGGTGGGAAATGCATCCTTCCCGGATCGATGGTCGGTTTTTGGAGTCGGAGTGGCAACGCATGGGGCGAGCGAAAACATTCTGGGTAACGACTTTTTGGGTAACGACGGCTTTGGTGCTGGGGCTGCTGGATTCGGCTGCTCAGGCAGAGCACTGGAACCAGTTCCGGGGTCCGCGCGGGGATGGCAAGGCCGAGGAACGGTCGCTGGTCGTGTCGTGGAGCGAACAGGAAGCGGTGACCTGGAAGACTCCGATTCCGGGGAACGCATGGTCTTCCCCCGTGGTCTGGGAAGATCGGATCTGGGTCAGCTCGGCCACCGAAGAAGGCGACGAACTATACGCTCTGGAAATCGACGCCCACACGGGCGACGTGCTGCGGAACTTGACGGTCTTCGAGATTGAAGAGCCGATGTTCTGCTATCCCTACAACAGTTACGCCAGTCCAACTCCGGTGATTGAGCAAGGTCGGCTGTGGGTGCATTACGGCAGTGCGGGAACGGCTTGTATCGACACCGATTCGGGAGAGATTCTCTGGACTCGTCAGGACCTTCCCTGCGACCATCACCGGGGGCCTGGTTCGTCACCCATTGTGTTCGAGGACCTGCTGATCGTCCATTTTGACGGTTTCGATCTGCAGTATGTCGTCGCACTGGACAAGGAAACGGGGCGGACGGTGTGGAAGCAGGACCGGGCCATTGACTACGGCACGGACAATGGGGATGCCAAGAAGGCCTACAGTACTCCGTCGGTGATTGAGCACGAGGGGCGGTTGCAATTGATCAGTCCGGCGGCGGTGGCCACGGAAGCCTTTGATCCGCGGACCGGCGACAGGCTCTGGACCGTCTATCATGGCGGATTCAACGCGGCGGCTCGGCCGCTCTACAGTCATGGCATGGTCTTTATTTGTACCGAGGCGGGTAAGCGGCTGGTGGCGGTGCGTCCTGATGGCTCGGGGGACGTGACCGAGTCGCATTTGGTCTGGAACAGCATGAAGTCCACGCCCACTCGCCCCTCTCCCTTGATCGTCGGGGACTATCTGTACATGGTCAGCGACACGGGAGTTGTCTCCTGTTTGGATATTGAGACTGGGGAGACGCGATGGGCCGAGCGAGTGGAGGGACGCCACAGCGCGTCGCCGATATACGCGGATGGTCGGATCTACATGTTCGACGAGGAGGGAGTATCGCACGTCGTCGTGGCCAATCCGGACCGATTTGAACTTTTGGCCAAGAACGAACTCGAGGCCGGATGCATGGCTTCCCCCGCCGTGCATGGCGAAGCCCTGATCGTGCGGACGAAGACCGATCTGTATCGGCTTGAGTGAGTGTTCACCATGCCTGACCACCGTCTTGAGCTGACAAAAAAATGTCGGACAGAAAAATATTTTTGTCCGACATTTTTTTGTCAGCAAAGAACAGTGGATTGCGGCTAGGATTCAATGGATGGTGCACGGAAGGCGACTGGTTCACACCATGCTGCTCGCGCCCTGGCACAACATGCACGCCCAGCGGGGAAGTGAACTCGGCAACGTCACCGCTGATGAACACTCAGGGACGCTGATGAGAGCGAGTGTAACCGACATCCCGAGTGGCTGGCGCGATCCGCCGATCCCTTCGGTTCCCGAGTCCATATCCCCGGTGTCTGAGTCCTCACGCACTAATCTGTCTCCATTTGATCGCTTCGTGGCACTTCCGGAGGCACGTCCTCGAAATCTGGGTTAGGTACCGCAACCCAAACCGAAAGATAGCGGTCAATGAGTCCCGCCCCCTTTGTTGAATGATCCCTTACGAACCACAATGGATAGTAGGCAACTTCAACAACGACGGCTGGTACGCCATACCCCTCAAGTACCAGCCAGCCAACTGGACCAACGGAGAGAAAGTACCAAATGATCAGGATGACGAACAAAGTAAATCTACGAAGCCACAACCACCTGACCATGATTTGATTTCTTACTCTTTCTTGCAAGGTGCGAGCGCAACTCTTCCATTCCGAACAGGAATGTATTCCAGGCGTCATTTCCCGGCCATGCGCTCGCGAACTTGCGATTGAAGTCGTTGGGCAAGCTGACGCAACTCCTGCAGTGGCTGGCGGGCTAGGCTATCACTCCCGGCTGGCTCGCCCAAGATCGAGCGACAGGTTTCAATCGCGCCAATCAACGCACCCCGCTCAATCCCCTTCTCGATCCCTTGCTCGATCCCCTTCTCGATCCCTTGCTCGATCCCCTTCTCAATCCCCAATTCCATCCCTTCCGCCAATCCTTGCTCTCGGCCCCGGCTGGCCCACTGCTCGGCTAATGTCGGCATCAATTCTTCTCCTCGATTCGGCAGGCTTTGCTTCAGGGCCACTCGCAACGTCTCGTGATCGACGCGATCGGTTCCCTGGATCACATAACCCAAAAGCAACCGCACGCATTCCAGCGACCTTTCCTCCTCGCTTATCGCAGCAAGCAAGCGAAAGATCCGCGTCAACTCGCCCGGAAGCTCCGGCCGGGAAATGTACTTTAACAACAGCAGCGAGGCGTGCATGAACGCTTGGCCTCGCAACTGTTCATCATTATACCCGCTCAGGTCAAACGAATCCTTGACGGCCTGGAGCCCGGACAACTCGAGGCATGCGGCTACGTCCCGTGGCAAGAATTTGGCGAGAAACTCACGAGTGAACTCGACCTGCCCAAAAGTTTCCTTGAAGAATCCATCATGAGGATTCTGGATGGTTGAATCAGCCATGCCTGCCTCCTTCTTCTCGGGGCAGTCTAGCCGGTATCCGTCGGCAAAGTAACCCGATCGTGTCGCGCGACGACATGCTAGGTGTCACCTACTACCTGTCACTTCACACTCTTCCTTCGAGGATCCTCGGCAGCTACTGACATCGACTCTCGGTCGCCATCCGTACTTCGCCCCTCCCTCGGGAGGATTGGAAAGGTGGGTACGGGTTCACCGGGGTCAGGCGTTGTTTGTTGTTCCGCGGAACGGAATCCGCGAGGAGCCGAGTGGGAATCGGCCATGGAGAGGACATTGTGTCATACTGGCTCGACGGGGCGACTGGGCCCTCCGTCCGAGATGGCGACAGCCTGGAGACTGACGTTCGGCGGCCACTGAGGCTGGCTAATATCGCAGCGACACCACGAAGATAGCGACTCGTTTACCCCATGCTGCTCGCGCTCTGGCGCAGCATGCACGCCCAGCGGGGAAGTGAACTCGGCAACGGCACCGCTGATGAACACTCGGGGGGCGCTAATGAGAGCCTGTATGATCCGAACGTCGCGATCACGGTGGTCCTTGCCACCCCCTCACTCACCGGCGACCAGTTGGTAGTTCCCCCCGGCAACAGAGTTGGCCGATTTTTCCCATCAGTGTTGATCAGCGTTCATTCGCGGTTCCCCATCGAACTCAACCGCTTCCAGAAAGTCCGCCATCACCAACCTGGGCCGCGAGTTCGACAAGGGACCAGTTCGTGACAGGATCGAGGGACGAACTTACAACGAACCGCAGGGGGAACAGTGAGCCATGTGTCTTGAGCCGACAAAGAAATGTAGGACAGAAACATATTGTTGGTCTAACATATTTTTGTCACAGTCGAGCGTCCCGTTTCCCGTCGTGTCGCTGGTATCCGGATCGAACAGCCGCCTTGCACATGTCCCGGCCCGGGTACCAGGAAAGGAGGCGGGCTAGTGCCGAAATTGAGACCAGTCAATGCCGAGCTTTCGCATGCGGGCCCGGAGCGTGTGTGGATTGATCTTCAGCAGTGCCGCCGCCCCCCGCCGACCTTCAATCTGCCCCTCGGTCAATTGCAATACGGCTTGAATGTGACGCCGCACGACCTCGTCCAGTGATGGAACTTCATCGGGCATGGCATCGGTGACTCGGTGAGAGTCGGCGAGTGGCGGAGCGGTGGTCGCGGCTCGGTCATTCATGGAACCGAGTGACTTGATGACCTCCAGTGACTTGCCGTTTCCAAGAATGGCCGCTCGGTCGATCACCGCCCCCAATTCGCGAATGTTCCCCGGCCAGTCGTAAGATTGAAGCATCCGGATATCCTCGTCACTGGGGTGAACGGGAGCCAATGTGAACTTCGCGGCGGCTCGTTCGGCAAAATGCACCGCCAAGGCTCGGATGTCCTCCCGCCGATCACGCAGTGGAGGCAAGAGGAGTGGGAACACCGCGAGGCGATACCATAAGTCCTCGCGAAACCGATTCTCGCGAACCATCATCGCCAGATCGCGATGGGTGGCCGCGACGACGCGAACGTCCACGTGGACAGGAACGGTTCCCCCCACACGCTCCACGAAACCATCCTGCAGCACTCGCAGAAAGCGAACTTGGGCCTCCAGGGGAAGCTCGCCGATCTCATCCAAAAACAATGTTCCCCCGTCCGCCCGTTCAAACCATCCTTGCCGAGCTTGTTCGGCACCGGTAAAACTCCCCTTTTCATGACCAAACAATTGGGAATCGATCAGTTCAGAAGGGATCGCTCCGCAATTGACCCGAATGAAGGGGCCTTGGTGGCGTGCGCCACGGACATGCAGCGCGCGGGCCACTAGCTCCTTGCCGGTCCCGGTCTCCCCCAGGATCAACACGGGGACGTCCGAATGGGCGACCAACTCGACACGCTCCATGACCTGCTTCAACCCGGTCGTTTCTCCAATGATCGTATCCCCCAGGTCGGTTCGGCCGAAACGACGAAGGACAGCTCCCCGTTCCGCCTCGGCCGCCTCGCGCAAGCGAGCCATTTCGTGCAGTCGCTGGTCGTTGTCGATGGCCACCGAGAAGGGCTCGCGAAGCATTTCGAGCATCTCGAGATGGGCATCGCCGAAGGATCGGTCCTGTTGAGCCACAACCAGGAGCACGCCTTCCAGGCCGTCCCGTCCGACGAGCGGCGCGGCGAGGACATCCTGGTGGACATCGGGAGGCATGATCAAACTCAATTCTTTCGTCAACCGCTTTCCGCGACGGAGCAATCGCCCCGTCCGGCCCCAACCCGTCAGTCGGCGATATTCGGTTGCCGAGAAGCCGCGGCGATTCTCCCCGATCGGGAGGTCGGGCTCGGCCGGTTCGGCCCGAGCGGCCGCGATGGTCAGAATGCTCGCTGGCTCCGCCACGACTCGCCGCACGAGGATCCGCTCCAGAGGCATCTGCCGCACAAGTAGTCGGGCGATGCTCCGAGTCGATTCGTGAATGTCGATGTGCCGACAGGCCTCTCGCCAGACCTCGAACAGAATCGGTTGATGTCGCTGCATGGCGATTCCCTTTAAATATGCTGGATGAGTGAGCGAATATGATGGATTGTGCCGTTAAATATGCTGGGAATGCAAGGGGAGGAAAAGTCTCTCGCTCGAGTTTTCCCGGGGGTTTGCGTCGAACGGATTGGTGTTTCGGCATTTGGCATGACGGTTGCAATCCGCGTTCCTCCGCTTGTGAGAGGAACCTGCCGACCGGCCGAAGCCGGCGGCGAGTTGGATTGACGCATATAGGTGCCGACCCGGGGAGACCGGGGGCGCAATTACGCACGAGGAACAATTATGTCCCAGCTGGAGACACCGATCGGTTCTTTTGTCTTGTTGCCAGTACCGTGTCGAGCGGGCTCGGTGTCGGCTTGGTCCTGTACTTTGCTCCTCACGTTGTCACTAACGGCCGCGATCGGGTGTGGCTCATCCCGAGACGATCGAGTGGCGGTCTATCCGGTGGAGGGAGCGATCTCCTTCGGCGGCCAATCGCTGGAAGGTGCCTTCGTTGTATTGCATCCCGAGGACGTGGAAGATCCACGCGTCTTGCCGGCAAGGGGCTACGTGGATCATGCGGGAAAGTTCACGCTGACCACGTACGAAGCGGGTGACGGCGCGGCGGAAGGGGAGTACCGAGTCACGGTGGTTCATACGCCGCTCGTCCAGCGAGACGGTGATGTTGCCGCCGGCCCCAATGTCCTGCCATCCAAGTACGCGACGCCTCGGGAAACCAGTCTTCGTGTCCGTGTCGCCGCCGGGCCCAATTCCCTGCCGGCTTTGGAATTGCAACGTTAACGCCCGACCAGGCGGATCCATTCTCGAATCACGCCTTCCCACCTAAATTCAAATTCACGAAAGCGAGAGACCCTTGAAACGATTACATTATCCCGTTCGCGCCGCCTTTACTCTGATCGAGTTGCTGGTGGTGATTGCGATCATCGGCGTGCTGGTGTCCCTGCTGTTGCCGGCCGTCCAAGCAGCTCGAGAGGCGGCACGACGCACGCAGTGCTCCAACCATCTCAAGCAGTTGGCCCTGGGCGTGCATAATTTCCATGACGTCCACGGCTATGCCCCGTCCAGCATTCGACCTCCCGGTTTGACGCCTCTCCCTCGTGTTGCCGGCCTTACTCAGTTGCTTCCCTATATCGAGCAGCAGGCACTTCATGACCGGTATGATCAAACGAAGGATTGGTTTCACATGGACAATCTGCCGGTCGTCAACACGGGAGTGTCGGTCTTCCGTTGCCCCTCGACTCCCGAGCCGGCTCGCTTGGATGGTCAGCCGGAACGAAGTCCTTGGATAGGTGGCGTGGGGGCTCCCACGGATTACTCGGCAACCATTTACGTGGCACCGCGACTCCTGGCCGCTGGTTTGGTGGATGAAGTCGGCGACGGGCTGTTGAAAAGAAATGACAAGCCCCGATTCGCCGACGTGATCGACGGCTTGTCCAACACGATCATGTTCGCCGAGTCGGCGGGGCGTCCCTACCTTTATCGTGGTCGCAAGAAAGTCACTTCCGACCTGCTGATTTCTCGAGTCAATGGGGGAGGTTGGTGCCGTCCAGCCACGGAGATCACGATCGACGGATCCGACGCGGCGGGGCTCTCTTTTCCCGGTCCGGTGGCGATCAACGCCACGAATGGCGAGGACTTCGCCTCCGCGCCATTCCCGCACCCTCACTACGGATCGTATGGTTCGGGCGAGACCTATTCATTTCACCCCGGCGGAGCCCAGGTTGCCCTGGGGGATGGCTCGGTTCGCTTCCTGGCCGAGACGATCTCTATCCGAGAATATGCTCGCCTCATCACGCGTGACCGCGGGGAAGTGATTTCCCTGAGTCCGTGAGTTTGACGATCGGACTCGGGAACCACTCACCTCCTTGGAAGGCCGCCGGGGTTCTTGCTTGCCCGACCCTCGGCGGCCCGCCACCGCACATCCTTCCAGGAATAACAGCGAAAATGAATACTTTCACGCGAACGAAACTGCTACTCACTCTTCCTCTTATCGCAATTGCCTGTGGATGTGGCGGCTTGACGAATGCGGACTCGTCCAGTTCCGGCAACTCGTCCACGGTCCGCCTGCTGAATGTCTCTTACGACCCGACGCGTGAATTGTATGTCGAATTCAACGACCAATTTCGTCGGCATTGGAAAGTCAAGACGGGCCAGGACGTAATTATCGAACAATCACACGGCGGGGCGGGAAAACAAGCTCGTGCCGTGATCGACGGTCTGAAGGCCGACGTGGTGACCTTGGCCCTCGCCTACGACATCGACGCCATTGCCCACAAGACGAATCTGATACCCGAGGATTGGCAGCAGAGCCTGCCACACAACAGTTCTCCTTACACCTCGACGATCGTTTTTCTCGTTCGGGCGGGGAATCCCAAAAATGTCCGTGACTGGAGCGACTTGGCGAAGCCTCGAATCGAGGTGATCACGCCCAATCCAAAGACTTCGGGAGGAGCCCGTTGGAATTATCTGGCGGCTTGGGGGTACGCTTTGCGGAAGTCGGGTGGCGATGAAGCCCAGGCTCGGGAGTTTATCTCTGCTCTGTTCCGGAACGTCCCGGTACTCGATTCCGGAGCCCGCGGCTCCACCACCACTTTTGCCCAACGCGGCATCGGTGATGTGCTGTTGACCTGGGAAAACGAGGCTTTCCTGGCTGTTCAGGAATTCGGAGCGGATAAGTTCGAGATCGTCGTGCCGTCGCTCAGCATTCTAGCGGAGCCGCCTGTCGCGGTTGTCACGAGGAATGCGAACCTGCGGGGAACGCAAGAAGTGGCCCAGGCTTACCTCGAATTCCTCTACAGCCCCGCCGGACAACGGCTGGTTGCCCAACACTATTACCGGCCGATTTCACCCGAGTATGCCGATCCAGAGGACCGCAGCCGTTTTCCCGAACTGGAACTGCTGACGATCGATGGCGATTTCGGAGGCTGGCGGAAAGCTCAGGCGAAGCATTTCGACGATGGCGGGCTGTTCGATCAGATTTACCTTCCTGGGAAGTAAGACTTTCGCGAATGACTCGATGAAGCTCGACGTCCCGACATGGGGAGAAGGGGAGTGACAAGCATGTTGCGGAAGCCGAGCGTGCTGCCGGGATTTGGATTGACCTTGGGATTCACGGTGTTGTACCTCAGTCTGATTGTCTTGATCCCGCTGGCAGGCTTGTTTCTCAAGTCGTTCAGTATTGGTTGGGACGAGTTCTGGCGAACGACGATGAGTCCCCGCGTCCTGGCCTCGTACAAGCTGACGTTCGGGACTTCGTTGCTGGCTGCCTCGCTCAATGCCCTGTTCGGATTTGTCGTCGCCTGGACTCTGGTTCGGTATCGCTTCCCGGGAAAACGCCTGATCGATGCAATGGTCGACTTGCCTTTCGCCCTGCCGACGGCGGTGTCGGGAATCGCCCTGACGGCGATCTACTCGCAAAACGGCTGGATCGGCCGGTATTTGGAGCCATGGGGTATCCAGGTGGCTTTCACGCACTGGGGAATCGTTGTCGCCTTGACATTTATTGGCTTGCCGTTCGTGGTTCGAACCCTGCAGCCGGCGCTGGAGGATCTGGAGAAATCGAGTGAAGAGGCGGCAGCCAGCCTCGGGGCGGGACGCTGGCAGACATTTCGCCGCGTCATCTTTCCGGCGGTGCTTCCAGC